>CAZJHC010000053.1:0-14519 GCA_964545645.1 uncultured Saprospiraceae bacterium | reverse complement strand
GTTTCTTATCCGTACATTTGGACTATTATATTTGAAGCTATCATGAGGAAAATATTCTTTCTATTATCGATTATTTCATTATGCTATGGGACAACTGTGTCTTCGCAGAGTGATGAAAGCAACATAGGACTAACAGTTAAAGCGCTGGCATTGGACTATATCTCTCAAAATGGAGGGGACTTTACTGCGTTCAATCAATTTCATACTGGTATAGAGCTGGGGTTTTTAAAAGGGCTAACTGAAAATCTTGTCCTCGGAGTCCCTCTTAAATTAGCAGTAGTACAGAGTCCTGACAATGTATCTAACCTACATAATGCATTGGCATCAATAGATGCTACGATCAGATATCAATTTGTACGTGCTGATGCTAAAGTCATACCATACGTATTTGCTGGAGCAGGTTATGTATATGAAAGTCATGGTACTTCTAATATTCAGATCCCTGCGGGTTTAGGTTTTAATTTTAAGATACATGATAGAGCATTTGTTACTTGGCAATCAGAATATAGATATGCTTTAGAAGATGATCGCAATAATCTCCATCATGGCTTAGGATTTACCTATTATTTAGGCCCTAAAGACCCACCAAAGGAGATGATGGAAGACAATGAGGAGAAAGAGGAAATGGAAGAAAAGGTTGATAGTGATGGTGATGGTATTATAGATGAATTAGATCTATGTCCACAAGAGGCTGGTGCCAAAGAACTTGACGGGTGTCCTGATAAAGATGGTGATGGTTTAGCTGACTTTAAAGATTTATGTCCGGATCAAGCTGGGACAGTAGAAATGAAAGGTTGTCCAGACACAGATAATGATGGCATCAATGATAATGAGGATGAATGTCCTAAGGTTCCTGGAGACATTGCTAATAAAGGTTGTCCTAGCGCAGATGCTGACAATGATGGTATTCCCAATGATTTAGATAATTGCCCTACTGTAGCAGGGCCTGCTACCAATGGCGGCTGCCCTGAGATAGATGGTGATGGTGATGGTGTGCCAGATAATTTAGACAATTGTCCAACTATTCCAGGTTCTAAGAATACACTCGGCTGTCCTGATACTGACGAGGATGGTGTACCAGATAATAAAGATAATTGCCCTAATTTAAAAGGTTCGCCATTGAACAATGGTTGTCCTAAGGATAATGTAGATACGGATAGTGACGGAGTTCCTGATAATATTGATAATTGTCCTAATCAAGCTGGCCTATCTATTTATAATGGATGTCCTGACTCTGATGGGGATGGCATAGATGATAGTAGAGATGGTTGTCCGAACTTAGCAGGCCCATCAAGTAACAATGGATGCCCTAACAATCAAGCACCTACCAATACGACGACTCCAACAACCACAACTCCGACAACTAATCAAGATACTGATGGTGACGGAGTACTAGATATTAATGATAATTGTCCACGACGTCCGGGATTAGCAGTGTATGGTGGTTGCCCAGATACAGATGGAGATGGTATAGATGATAGTAGGGATCAGTGCCCTACAGCTGCTGGGCCAGTCGATACTGGAGGATGTCCAAATGTAGCGGCGAGCGATCGAAGAATACTGGATATAGCCATGAGGTCAGTACAGTTCGAAACCTCTAAAGCTGAGATAAAGAGTGAATCATTTGTGTATCTATCTCAGATAGCAGAGATTATGGATAGGTACCCTGACTTTAACTTATCTATAGAAGGTCATACGGATGATCAAGGAGATGCTCGGGTCAATCAACAGTTATCGGAAAAACGTGCAAGAGCATGTTATAATTTCCTTATCAGTTCAGGAGTTGCCAGAGAGCGAATGTCTTATTATGGATATGGCGAAGCCAGACCGATCGCTACTAACCAAACGGTATCAGGCAGAACACTCAATAGAAGGGTAGAGTTTGCACTTACCCCGAAAAACTAAGAAAGTCTAAAGCAACAGTAAGATTAGTCTTGCTGTTGCTTTTCTATATTCTCAATATCCTTTAAAACCTTCTTGGTTTGATTTGTTCTCATTTCTATTAGTCGTGACCTAATAGCATCATCTGATATAGAAAGAATCTCTGCAGCAAGGATTCCAGCGTTTTTAGCACCATCTAAAGCGACTGTGGCGACTGGTATGCCCCCAGGCATTTGCAATATACTCAACACACTATCCCATCCATCGATTGAGTTACTTGATTTGATAGGCACTCCAATCACTGGTAAATGAGTAAGAGAACTAACCATGCCGGGCAAATGAGCAGCACCACCAGCACCAGCTATGATCACTTTGACATCTCGATCATATGCTGCTTCTGCAAATTCTACCATCCTATGAGGCGTTCTATGAGCAGAGACGACAGTAACCTCATACGTGATTTCAAGTTTATCTAAGACTTCTGCGGCTTTGGACATGACTGGCAGGTCAGATGTAGACCCCATAATGATACTTACCATATTATCTTTCTTTAGCTATGACTTTTAGATGTTTCTTGACTAATACTTGTTGCTTCTTGGCATCATCAAGAGAATCGGCGAGTATAGTGACATGCCCCATCTTACGAGAGGGTTTAGTCATATGCTTGCCATAAATATGTGGATAAACCCCTTTTAGTTTAAGTGTCTCTGATAATCCCATAATATGAGCTTCACCTTGTTGCTCTTCTTCTCCAAGCAAGTTTATCAATATTGATGGCTTCAATAGCTCAGTACTGCCAAGTGGCAAATCAGATATAGCTCTAAGATGATTCTCATACTGAGAACACAAAGCACTCTCAATAGTATGATGCCCACTATTATGAGGTCTCGGAGCAACCTCATTGATCAGAATTGCACCATCATTATCAATAAAGAATTCAATGGCAAGCAACCCAATGATACCTAACTCTTTGCTTAGGTTCGTAGCAATACGTTCTATTTCATTCTTTTGAGCCAATGTAATATCCGCTGGACACTGTTGGCTATCAAGGATATTATTAACATTGTCAAAAATCATCTCCACAGGATCATAAACCACTATATCACCTTTAACATTTTGACAGGTGATCACTGCTATCTCTTTGTTAATACTTATTTTTTCTTCAACCAAGAAAAATTCTTTAAATCCGTTTTTTACCAATTGTTTTTCTGAGTCAATGGACATGACCCCTCGACCATCATAGCCCCCTTTGCGAGCTTTTTGAATGAACGGAAAACTCCAAACACCATTCTCAATATCTGCTAATAACTCTGTTTGATTTTTATATACTTTAAATCTGCTCGAAGGTAAATCATGCTTTTGATAGAATTCTTTTTGTGTTCCCTTATCCTGGATTAATGCCACAATCTTGGGTTGCGGATATATCTTTTTTCCTAATTCTTGTAATTTAAGTAGGGCCTCAGTATTGACTTTTTCTATCTCGATGGTAATGATGTCCATTGATTTTCCAAACTCAAGAACATCCTGATATGAAGTAATATCCCCTTTATAAAATGATCTGCATATTTGAGCCCCTGGATTATCCTCGCTCATATCCATTAGCGTAATATCCATGTTTAAAATACTACCTGCCTGAAAAAGCATTTTACCCAATTGCCCGGCGCCTAATATTCCGATTTTATGATGCATATGTCTATCTTGGACCAATATAGTATACAATTTAGATGGTGAAAATATTAATAAAGAACGGACTTGTCATAAACCGAGGACTTTCTAAAGAACTGGATGTTCTGATTCAAGAGGATAGAATCATTAAAGTTGATAGAGATATCTCTGATGCTGCAGCAAAAGTATATGATGCTTCCGGCAAATGGGTCATGCCAGGAATTATCGATGATCAGGTGCATTTTAGACAACCTGGACTTACGCACAAAGCCAATATCTATACTGAATCAAGAGCGGCCTTAGCAGGAGGAGTGACGTCATTCATGGAGATGCCTAACACCAAACCGCCAGCCGTAACACAGTCTAAGCTGGAAGAAAAATACACCGCAGCTAAAGGATCTGCCATCACTAATTATTCCTTTTATATGGGAGTAACTAATGACAATATAGATCAGGTCCTTAAGACTAACCAAGAGAAGGTATGTGGTGTCAAGATATTTATGGGTAGTAGTACTGGCAATATGCTGGTTGATAATGACAAGGCTTTGGATGAAGTCTTTTCCAAATGCCCTATGCTCATTGCCACACATTGTGAGGATGAAGAAACTATCAGAAAGAATATAGCCGAGTATAAATCAATAGGACGAGAATTATCAGCTTCTGATCATCCCGATATTAGATCACGACAAGGGTGTTATATTTCTTCCTCTAAGGCAGTAGCATTGGCCAAAAAGCATGGTACTCGACTTCACGTATTACATATTAGTACCAAGGAAGAGCTCGACTTGTTTGATAATACGAAACCATTGATTGACAAACATATTACTTCTGAAGCCTGCGTACACCATCTATATTTTAATGATTCAGACTATTCGACTTTAGGTAACAAGATTAAATGCAATCCTGCCATTAAGAGCAAAGCAGATCAAAAGGCAATACTACAAGCAGTCCTTGACAATAGAATAGATGTAATAGCGACAGATCATGCGCCGCATCTGAATAGTGAAAAGTCTCAACCTTACCTCAATGCCCCAAGTGGTTTACCACTTATACAACATACTTTGTTGATTATGCTTGATTTTTACCACCAGGGAGAGATTACTAAGGAAACTATTGTTGAGAAAATGTGCCACGCACCAGCAGATTTATTTAGAGTTAGAGACAGGGGATATATAGATGATGGCATGAAGGCTGATTTGATAGTTGTAGATCCAGACAAGAAACAATTGATACAAAAAGAGAACCTATTTTACAAGTGCCAATGGTCTCCATTAGAAGGCTATAGCTTTAAAGGTGAAGTAGAAAAAGTTATTGTTAATGGTGTCTTGAAATACAGTAATGGCCGGATAAGAAATCAGAGCTCAGGAGAACGCCTGTTATTCAATCTCAAAAACTAATTTTGCTTTGATGAGTCAACATACGCTGTTTCAAACTGATCATTTTAAGCGCTGCATAAGCTGACTCTTTTCCTTTGTTGCCATGACTACCACCGGAGCGCTCTTGAGCTTGCTCCAAGGTATTAGTAGTCAATACACCAAAAATTACAGGAACACCTGACATAAGACCTATTTGTGCAATAGATTTAGCCACAGTATGATTGATGTAATCATCATGCTTGGTAGCCCCTTGGATGACGCACCCTAAGCATATAATCGCATCAGGTCGATTCGTAGATCCTAAGACATACTTAGCCCCTAAGGGTAGTTCATATGCTCCTGGGACCCTTATATGGTCAATATGATCCTTAGCGATACCAAGATCAAGCAAAGTAGCATTGGCAGATTCAAGGAGACTGGTCATTATTTCAGGATTCCACTCCGTATCAATGATAGCGATCTTGAGGGTGTCAACTTCCTGCAAGTCATAACCCTCCAAAGAAAATATATTATCAGTAGGGTGGGCCATCAAGCAATTACTGCAATAAACCTAAATACTTAGAAGCTTCTTGTGCTTCTGCGGACGTCGGAAAGTCAGCTTCTATTCTTTCGAACGCACTCTTTGCTTTTCCATTCTCTCCTTGTCTGTAAGCCAGTAGTCCTAGTTTATGTAGGTAGTGCGGTGTAAGTAATCCAACATCCCCGCTTGTAGCTTTAGCATAAGAGCTTAATGCTTTATTGAACTCACCCAACTCACCATATGCATCGCCGAGTGCACCATACTTAGTAATAGAAGTTACATTACCAGACTCACTATATGAATTAAGATAAGAGATTGCATCTTCAAATCTTCCTAGGTTCAAGTAGGATATGCCAGCATAATATTTTGCCAGATTAGCAGACTTAGTGCCACCATAGTTATCCACGATATCGAGGAACCCATCATAACCTGCACCTGGAGCCTCAAGAGCCAAGGCAAACGAATCTTTCAGGAATTGCTGTTCAGCTTTGAATATTTGTTCAGCAGCTGCTTTTTCTCTGGGAGCTTTATATAAGTACTGGTATGCCAAGAATATACCTATCAAAAGTATTACTGCTGCAGCGGCACCAATTACCATCATCTGGTTATCCTCAAAAAAGTTACCGGTTTTTTCTTTTCTTTGGATGCCCACCACTTCCTCTTTCTCTGCTTTTCTTCTTTTCGCCATTATCTCAAAAATTTGCGCAAAAATAGATAATTCTACCTATCGAATGTATTTATATTATAATTTGTACTAATCTCTTATATAAGGATAATCCTCTTGCATATAATTATGAGTGTATAATTCAGATGCATCAGGAAGAGGAGATGCCTCTGCATATGCCGCAGCCTTCTCTATTTCAGCCTTGATATTGGCCTTTATGGTGTCAATCTCAGCTTGACTTGCAATTTTATTTTTTATCATCGTTGACTCGGTCACATTAATTGGATCTAATTCTTTGTAATGTGCCAGTTCTTCTTTGGTTCTATATTTGGCAGGATCAGAGACAGAGTGGCCTCTATACCTGTACGTTTTAATTTCTAAAAAATACGGCCCTTTGCCAGCACGGATATGTGATGCTGCTTCTGCTAATGCATCATGAACGGTCTCTGGAGACATCCCATCTACAGCTTTGTTTGGCATATTGAATGCATCTCCAACCTGGTGAATTTCTGTAACATTACTTGTCCTAGTAACAGAAGTCCCCATGGCATAGCCGTTATTCTCACAGATGTATAGAACTGGTAAATTCCAACTCATCGCCATGTTAAAAGACTCATATAGGGCCCCTTGACGAGAGGCTCCATCGCCAAACATGCAGACAGCGATATTATCGGTCCCTCGATACTTCTCAGCGAAGCCAATGCCTGTACCTATAGGAATTTGTGCTCCAACTATGCCATTGCCTCCAAAGTAATTCAGCTCTTTAGAAAAGAAGTGCATACTACCTCCTTTGCCACCTACACACCCATCTTTGCGACCATACAGTTCTGCCATACAAGCATTAGATGACAATCCACGAGATAACGCAATACCATGCTGACGATAGGCAGTAACAACTTTATCTTCAGGTCTTAGCGCACTAACCATACCTGCAGTGATAGCTTCTTGACCTATATAAACGTGACAAAATCCACGAATCTTTTGTTGAGAGTAAGCCATTAAAGCACGTTCTTCAAATCGACGAATTCGCAACATAGTTTCATACCATAAGAGGTATGTGTTTTTGTCGTATTTACTCTTAGACTTTTTTGTCACAGTTTTTTTTCTGGAGGTTGCTTTAGTTGCTACGGCCATAGATTTATCTAATTAGTTTGCAAAGGTAAGGATTATATGTGTCTTTTTGAATGGCTTTAAATCATATAATGTTGAATTATTCTTAAGCTACAATGTATACATTCGCAATACATTAAGTATATATCACTAAATGAAGATTACGGAACTATCAGTACATAACTTTAAAAACTACGAAGAATTAAGGTTAACTATAGACTCCAAGATCAATTTATTTTATGGTGCTAATGGTAGTGGTAAAACTAATCTATTAGATGCCATCTACTATTTGGCCATATCCAAGAGCTATTTTGTCAATGGTGATGCATATGTCATGCGTAATGGCAGCGACTATTTTCGCTTAAAAGGAACCTTCGCAGGCGGGCCTAAGCCAATTGACATAGTAATCAAGAAGAGAGTTGGACAAACCAAAGTAATAGAATACCAAAAAAAGAAACTCAGCTCAGCATCAGAATTACTGGGTAAAATACCCATAGTCTTGATAGCACCTGATGACATAAAACTAGTGAAACAGGGTAGTAAAGACCGAAGAGACTTTGTCAACAGGATATTGTGTCAATCTAATAATTCTTATTTGGAGCGTCTATTACTACACAATAGATTCCTTGCGCAAAAAAATGCGCTGCTTAAACAAACCGGAAGTATCGATTTTGAATTATTGGATCAGTACAATAATGAGCTGATACGACATGGCTCAGAACTGTACAGTCTTCGACAACAGTTGATAGATGACTACAAACCATTTGTAATAGATGTTTATAATACCCTGGCCACAGATGAGGAGTTAGTAGACATTGATTACATCAGTCAGTTCCATGACAAGTCAATGAACACGGTATATAGAGACTATATGTCCGATGAAATAAGATATAAGAGACTTCTTGTAGGTTTACACAAAGATGATTTTGAATTTGTCCTTAATAACAGACCTCTAAAAAAAATTGGTTCTCAGGGACAAATAAAATCATTCTTATATGCCTTAAGAATAGGGGAGTATCTTTATCTAAAACAAAAGTTGACAGAAAAGCCCATACTAATGCTCGACGACTATTTTGAAAAATTAGATCAGCATCGGCTTACTTCTTTGGTAAAGTTAATAGCAGATGACACTTTTGATCAGGTGTTCCTGACAGATACCATGTTAGACAGAACTAAAGAATTATTGACTAAATTTGGAATTGATTTCGCCACCTACCATGTTGATAAAAGCGAAGTGACAACTATAGACTGATGGATTTACACATTAAAGATGTTTTAAAGAATATGGTGAGCGAATCAAAGATTTCGCAAGGGTATTACAGTTCCAAGATTCAAGTATATTGGCAATCACAGATGCCTAAGAGCATATCAGAGCGCACTTCCAAAATATATCTTAGAGATAATAAACTACATCTTACGATAACATCAGCTGCGCTCAAAAATGAACTGTTCAATAGTAAAACAAAGATTATCTCTCTGGTCAATGATTATCTTAATGAAGACCTAATCTCAGAGGTCGTCTTTCATTAAGCATTTACTTTATTTTTAACCTTTTTGGATCTGCCCCCATTCATCTCTGCAGCTTTAATAAAAGCATTTTTAGCATTGAGGATACCCCCAGATACGGACAAATTATAGAAAGGTACCATCTCCTCAGAACCTGGCTTCTTAACCTTTTTATCGATTACAGTTGCTGTGGTTAGTAAGATCTCTTTTACTTGACTTGCACTAAGATTTGGAAAATAAGATCTCAACAGGCTAGCTACGCCAGCAACTACAGGTGCCGCCATACTAGTCCCTTGGAGGGTTTTATACTTACTATCAGGCACGGTAGAATACATAAATTCTCCTGGCGCAAATATGTCTACATTCTCTTTCCCATAATTAGAAAAAGAGGCGACTATTTTCTCACTATTAGTATTAGATGTTGCTCCAACACTAATCCAATTTTTTGATTTCTTCTTTTTCCAAAACAAAAATCCCTTTGGCTTGAGGTATTTATCATTAGGAAAGTTTTTCTCTGTATCGACATCCAATGATGCGTTACCGGAAGCATGAATCAACAGTACATCATTCTTTTCTGCATAGCGCACAGCATCATCAACATACTGCTTGTTAGGTGATAGCCCTTTGCCAAAACTCATGTTAATCACCTTGGCACCATTATCTACGGCATAGTATATAGCATTGGCAACATCTTTATCCCTTTCATCACCATTGGGAACCGCTCTTAACACCATGATCTGTGCATTATTGTTGATACCATTTATTCCTTGGTCATTATCTCGTTCTGCACCTATGATGCCAGCAACATGAGTTCCATGTTCTGCATCGGGACCTTCGACCAGTTGGTTGCCATACTTCCTATTGGTCAGGTCTTTATAATTATCCCCGACGATATCACGACTATCTAAATCTATATTATAATGATACTTCCATTTAGCTGCAAAATAGTCTTGAGCCTCATAAATCCCCTCAGGCAATAGATATGCTTGCACTTCATCCACAGTAGGCAAATGACCAATATCACCTTCTACAACATTAATCACGTTGGTGGCAATTTGTGCTTGTCGAGAGCCATCTGTGGATAATGAGTCAACTAGCGTCTTATCAATATCGCCCTCGCCGACATAATCTCTTAGATAATCAAGTATTTCTTCGTAGATTACTATAGCTGAATGATACTCTTCATATCTGCTTTTAGAAGATTTTATTTCACCTTCTATTCTCGCACCATATTCATTATAAAGATTGTACTCTTCGAGCTCTTTGTCTTTAAGGCTTTGTGGGTCTATATGTTCATACTTAGCCTTAAGTTCTATGTAGGCTCGTGTCAACTCATAGGTATCTCCACCTACCTGACGGCCATCAGGGCCACCAATAAAATTCCAACCATTGACATCATCGATATATCCATTGTTGTCATCATCTACACCATTATTAGGAATCTCATCAGCATTGACCCAAATTTTATCATCAAGATCCTCATGTTCGATATCTACACCAGAGTCGATGACGGCTACTATTACTGGCACTCCATTTCTATCTTTTATGATAGATTCATAGAGTTCATCCGTACCAATGTTATATGGTTTATCAGTACTTATATTCTCATGATACCAGTTAACAGACTGACTTGAGGCCTGATGTGCCAGTAAACATGTAAGAACTAATAAGGGAATGTGCTTTTTAATCATAGATTTATATGTGATTCTTAATATATAATGAATAGTTAATCCGTTTAGTTGATTACTCACAAGAATTAACAATAATTTATTGATAGTCAAAAGTAAATAATTGGGTCTAAAAGTGAATCGTATTGACATAGATAGGGCATTGTCGGACCTAAATAATCAGTGGGGTTATGAAAATCTAAGACCTAAACAAAAGGAAGTCCTCCAAATCATGAATGAGAAGTCAACGCTCGTGGCTCTGTTGCCAACTGGTGGAGGAAAATCCCTTTGTTATCAACTCATAGCCTTACAGATGCCTGGGATTACCTTGGTTATATCTCCATTAATATCATTGATGGAGGATCAAATTAGAACTCTTAAGGATAAAAACATCAAAGCGGCCGCTATTCATTCGGGTCATCATTACAGAGATATTGGCAGAATTCTTGACAATTGCAGATTTGGAGATACCAAGATTTTATATGTAGCTCCAGAGCGCTTAGAGTCTGACACATTCAACAGTAGAATCGCAGGCATCGATATAAGTTTGTTAGCTGTTGATGAAGCTCATTGTATCTCTCAGTGGGGTTATGACTTTAGACCCTCTTATCGTCGTATTAAGGATTTTATCAAGACACACAAACCTACTAGGGTCATGGCACTGACAGGCACCGCCAATCAAAAGACTCTAATAGATATATCCAATCAATTAGCAATCGATCCATCGCATGTAGTCAAGGATAGTTTCTTACGCAAGAATATTTTTATCTCTGTCATTAAAGAAAATGACAAACTCAATGCTATACTCTCTATGGTAATTGATCAATATCCTAAGACGATCATCTATACTCGCAGTCGTCGTAGAGTAGAAATGATCGCATCATTTTTGAAAAAAAACAACATCGCTGCTCAATACTATCATGCAGGGTTATCGTATAAAAACAAGAAGACCATACAACAAGAATTTTTACGCTCCAAAATCAAAGTACTAGCAGCAACCAATGCCTTTGGTATGGGTATAGACATACCAGACATCGACCTAATAATACATTATGACATCCCTCCATCGATGGAGGAGTATTATCAAGAAATAGGCCGGGCAGGAAGATCACAACAGCAGAGCAGAGCAACCCTCTTATATTCTGATGCTGATATACAAAATCAAGTAAAGAGATTGCAGACTGAGTTTCCGACAATTGGTAATCTTTACAAGACGTATAGTAAGCTCCATCGACAATATGGCCATCAACTTAACGAAGGACAAGGAAGGGCTTACACGCTCAATCTATCTTCCTTATCCAAAACCATCAAAGAACTCCCACGATCGCTCTATGCACAACTAAAAGCCTTACAGAATCTCTCAGCTATCAGCTTAGGTGACAACTTAAATGATGAGCACCATATTAAGTTCACTGTCGGAATCAGAGCATTGCGAGCATTAAAAATTGATCCAATAACGCAGGAGTTTCTTGATCGCTTATTAAGATCATATTCTTATGCGCAGGGAGAATGGTTTACGCTTAGTCATTTGGACTTGATGAACAACTCTAAGAGTTATATACAGAACCTTGAGAGCTTGGCAAGAAAGAATGTTATACGGCATTCATTCATGCCTTCAGGGCCTACTATCACTTTTTTAGAAGGGAGGGTTACAGAAAAAGATTTTATGTTGAAGAAGGCTCGTTATGAACTACTCAAATCGCATAAATCCGACCGATGGAATTCAATCAGGAGTTTTATTAATCATAAGGCATGTAGGAATCAATTCATATTGAGCTATTTCAATGAATCGTATAGTCATAGATGTTTGAATTGTGATAGCTGTAACAACACGCTTCGCACGTATTCTAAGGATGAACTGATACAAATGTCTAAAGATTCCCTGAAGCAGGTAGTTAGTGATGCTTATCACAATAAGGAAACTCAACAATTGCGATTGATTCAATCCTTGGTAGATGAAAAATTGTTGCCAATCAACATTCTGCCCAGCTGACCTTATGAAGCAATTTTATGATCATATATTCATCGTAACCAATAATCTTTCGTCAGATAGGAGAGTAGCAAGGATTACAAACACCTTAGTTCAACATGACCGAAAAGTATTGCTCATTGGAAGAAAAACTAATAATGACACCCCACTAAGAGAATTACAATGTGATACTGATCAGGTCACATGTTTTTTCAATAAGGGACCATTATTCTATCTAGAATATAACCTTAGAGTAACGTGGATGATCTTGATGAATTATCGTACAACATCGCTGACATGTAATGACGTCGATACGGCGCTATCAGGTATATTGATTAAAAAATTAATCTGTACCCAACTTATCTTGGATTATCATGAATGGTTTGAAGAAGTACCAGAGTTAAAGAATCATAATATCAAAAAATCCATTTGGCGCAGACTCTCAACATATGCCTTGAAAGAATCCTCAGCACGTTATACCGTCAATAAGTACATAGCAACAGCGATGACTCAAACTCACGGGTATGAGTTTGAAGTGGTTCACAATATTCCTAAGGACGATAAATGCTGGTCTTTGGATAAAAGCAAAGATGTGCTACCCTTCAAATTGGCATATTTAGGTGTGCTTAATGAAGGACGTGGTCTACCACAGATTCTTAAGGCAATCGAAGGACATCCTATGTATGAATTGTACATCTTGGGGACTGGCGACATTCGAGATCAAATTAAACAACGGATTAGTCTTCACGATGTACAAAACGTACATCTCTTAGGGCATGTGGCTCAAGATCAATTCTATAGTATTCTGAGTCAGTGTCATGTAGGGATTAATCTACTGGAAGATCACAGTTTGAGCTATTATTACTCCTCTGCCAACAAGCTCTTTGATTATATAAACTATGGTTTAGAAGTATTAACCATGAACTTTCCCTTTTATAAGTCAGTATCCCAATACTCGGATATGGTTCATTTAGTAGAGGATCTATCAAAAGAGACGTTAATCAACAAACTCGAAACTATTAGAGTTCATTACGACCCTTCCACAATAACTGCTAGGAGAGAGAGGCTCTTAACCCTATATAACTGGAGCAATGAAGAGCATACCATTCTTCGTCTCTATAAGGTTTAATCTTGGACCCTATACCACGTCTGAGTACGGCCTAAAGCAGGTATCCCTATATATCCACGCACCTTCATGGTATTAGCATCTTCCAGATGGATTTTACACTTATAGTCTTTGCCATTCTCTGGATCTAATATTTTGCCTCCCGACCAGCTCTTACCATTCTTTTTCATGTTATAGAGGATGTTCATTCCAAGTACTGGTTGATTCTTTTTATCTCCTTTGCACAACTCACAAAGAGCTCCTTCATCAACATCAAATATTTTAACAACCGTACCTGTCAAAGTGCCATTGGTTTCTTGAATTTGAATATAAGATGATGGCTCACCATCTTTATCATCTATTGCTTGCCAAGTACCTGAAATATTCTCTTGAGCATTAATGACTATAGGTATCGCTAAAAAAAGAAATAGGACTATATTTTTCATAAATAGTCTAACGATAATTTGGTATCAACTGTTTTGTTAGATGTCTTTTTTAGTAAAAGTAAGATAAGACAAGCCTAAGAATATTGATATCCAAATGATTGAGCCGATCGTAGCCTCGGTATAGTTCAACAAGAAATTGAAATCTATATCCTTCTTAGGTATTAAGTCTGCAAATCTGAATAATGGAAATGGATGCAAATCTTCAAAACAATTAGAAGGATAATAATTAATCGAATTATTATTAAATACTCTGAAGTGTCCTGCCCACTTAATAATACCCTCGATCATAAGAATATAACAGAGATAAAAAAGTACTGATATCCCTGATCGTCTCAGCACAAAGGCACTGAATAATCCAAAAGACATATATCCAAAGGACATCAGAAAAAACCTGGGTATAGCCCAACTATTGTCAAAGACATCTCCAACAGAAAAGCTTTCGGTATGAACCATCCCGATTAAAATAGAAATCAAACCATAATACAGCGCCGCCAACATACTGATCGCAATGATGCTATATACCTTAGAAAGAAAGTAATTCTTTCTGGTCATTCCTATAATTACATTCTGTCGAAAGGTTTTATAACTAACTTCATTGGCCACTATGAAG
>CAZJHC010000052.1:0-14595 GCA_964545645.1 uncultured Saprospiraceae bacterium | reverse complement strand
GATTGCGATGACAATGATAACTCTATAAATCCGGGAGCAATTGAAATATGCAATGGCATTGATGATAACTGTGATGGATTGGTTGATGAAGGATGGTCTGGTTTTCTTGGAGAAGTTGGGGATGTGATGGGACCTTCAACTTCATGCCCAGTATCTGGTGGATCCTTTTATCATATTATTCCAGTAGCTAATGCTAATGATTATCAATGGTCTTTCAGTGGTGATCATGAAATGTTAGAAGGCCAAGGAAGCCATGAAATATTTATTGATATTAAAGGTGTAGGCCTCTTAACTATAATAGTATCTAACGATTGTGAGACAAGTGATCCAATAACAATGCAAGTCAAAATTGGTGATGAAGAAGTGTGCTCCTTGGCTAAATGTTCTCGTGTTGCAACATATATCGATTACGAGCTGATAGAAAATACTGATGTACAAATGTATCAGGCTCAATCGATCATAGTGTCCGATGCAAAATTGGACCTTCACAACTACTATCACTTCAGAGCAGGTCAAGAGATCACCTTATATCCAGGGTTTGAAGTCACTGAGGGTACCGTATTCGAAGCTGAGATTAATCCATGTGGACAGAACAAAATCAATTAGAAATGAACGCAACTCAGTCCATAGAAAAATCTCCATACACCACTGTAAGTAATCGGGAATGTGAAATACTCAAACTAGTAGCTCATGAATACACAACGACTATGATATCACATAAACTATATATCAGTCCTCATACGGTGATCAGCCACCGTAATAACCTAATGATCAAACTCAACGCAAAAAATGCGGCTGGATTGGTCAGACGAGGTTTTGAGTTAGGTTTATTAAAGATTAATCAGATCGTTCGCTAATTTTCCGTCGTATAAGGATTTCACATATATATTAATTAACAATGTAAAGACCAACATCTTCGCAAATAATAATTTGATATGAATAGCATTTTGAAGTTAAGTATTCTTTTCATCTGCAGTTTATGTCTCTCGATAGGGAGTTTGGCACAACCAGACGTAAATGATATCATATTATTTGAAGAGGACTGGGAAAATGCGGTAGCCAATACAATACCTTCTGGATGGTCAGGAGATGTTGATGAAGCCATAACTTTAGATACAGCTTGGGTATTGGGTATGGGGCCTTCATCCACTGCTGCTACGGGACCCAATAGTGCTCATGCTGGTAGTCAATACTTTTACTTTGATTCGGGATCGCCAGCGGGACCAGGTGAAATGGCTGAACTCATAAGCCCAATGATCAACATAAGTGGTAATAATACTACTTTGAACTTTGCATTGTATATGTACGGCACTGATATACAAATGCTCGATGTTTCTGTCATTCATGGAGGCACCACCACCCTATTGCAACGATATGATATGGAACTTCAATCATCTAAGACAGAACTGTGGAGCATACAAAACTTAGATTTGAGCACTTACAACGGGCAGTCCGTACAAATCTCCTTTGAGGCTCAAAAAATGGTTCTTTCTGCTGGCGATATAGCGATTGATAGTATATATGTTTTTTCACAGGGAGTTACAACAGCTATTCCGACATTAGGGCAATGGTGTATTGTGATCTTGTCGTTAATACTTATGATTGTAATGGCTATTGCCATTAATCCTGTATCTAAGTCATCACGGATTAATGAGTAACTAAATTTATAAGCTCAAATCTCAGCTCAATAAAGTATGATATAATTGATCTTTAGAAAATAAGGAGTCATGATGATTTTACAGGTTTTATCATAAAATCTGTAGTTTCAACATTTGTCATGAACTATCCTATCTCTAATCCAGCGACTCTTATCCTAATCATCATAGGTGTCTATCTCTCAGTAAAGCAAATCATATTTCTATTCACTAAAAAAGCTGAGAAAAGTAGTGCAAATAAGTATTTAGGAACGTTAATCTTAGTCTTCTTTATTTATTATTTGCCAGGCATTTTATATCGATTTGATCTACTCGCACAAATTCCACATGTAATAGGACTCCAGACTTTCACTCAGTTTCTGATGGGTCCATTTGTATATTTTTATGTTGCCGCTTGTACTCAAGAGGAGTTTGAGATGAAACCTATTCTTTGGTTACATTTTGTTCCATTTATATTAGATCTTTTATCAGGCATTCCATTTTTAGCTCAAAGTGCTTCAGATAAGCTACTCTTCTATCAAGATTTTGTGTCAGGTGGCAAAGTCCGAGGAAGTGAGATAATATTAGTTGCTAAAGCTATGCACAGTATGATCTACTTTACCTTAGCGCTATGGACTGTGCGACAATATCGCAATTACTTGCCTACGACAGCCTCATATATTGAGAAGACATACCATCTCTGGCTTACTTTTTTTGTGGTTTTCGTGACCTTACCCATATTCACATTGCTTGTCATATATCTCACCGAATTCAGTCCGCTCTACTCCATGTTTATTATTGCTGCATCTGCTACGATCTTATTAATTGTCATAGATCTGGCCATCGCTTATAAACCAGAGATATTCCAGACATTTCCACAAAGAATGCAAGCTAATGATTCATCAAAATATAAGTATGGGGGATCTAAACTCGAAGAGCATCAGAAAGAAAAATACCTTAGTAAACTAAAGGAGTATGTAAGGCAGCACAAACCATATACGGACCAAAAGTTGACCTTGGGAGGATTGTCTGAACAACTTAATATTCCTGCCCATCATCTATCTCAAGTAATCAACGAAAAACTCAAGGTTAATTTTTTGGACTATATAAATCAACATAGAGTCGAAAGCGCTAAAAAAAGTTTGCTCGATCCAGCAATGGATCAATATACGATTATAGCCATAGCATATGAGGCCGGATTCAATTCGAAAAGTACTTTTTATGCCGTCTTTAAGAAGCATACTGGACAGACTCCTAATCAATTCAAAAAGTATCATCTCAAGTCAACCTAAATAGAATAAACTCCAGAATATAAAAGTCCGAGTTCATAAAATCGGACAGTCCGAAGATAGATTAGGACATCCAGTATTATAATTTCGCACCTAACTTTGCAATCTCTCCTAACATCTTTACCTCGACTTCAAACAGTTGAGGTCACTTGTATCACTTCATTACAACTATGATCACTTTACTTAAGTCCGATGCAGTGATACAATCTTTTCGAAGATCTACGATACTTCTTTTGAAGTCAGTGGGTCTTCGGACTTTTTAATAATTAAACGATTGTATCATGATTAATGTTAATCACACTAAATCTATCTGTGTCACCCTATTGGTTGTTTTATTCCAATTACTAAGCACCTCTAACTATGCTCAACTATTCGAGATAGAATCTACCACAGATGGCTTTCTTCCGCCTAGGATGACCACTACTCAAAGAGACGATATCACCAATCTCTCTGACGGATTGATAATTTACAATACTACCAATAAGAGGGTCAACTATTATGATGGGTCTACATCCACTTGGGTAGAACTATATCCTAATAGTGTTTTGGACTACTTTGTAGACCTACCTTCAGGTATAGCTACAGTATATGAAGCAGGAGAGACAGTTGCTAATCTAATCTCATCAAATGCCTCCATAGAAGCATTATTATCTGCTCCTGTACCAATAGACAGCCTTTTAGACAATGGGTTAACCATCGCAGAGTTATATGCAGCTGGCGCTTCTATCCAGAGCCTCTTAGATGCCAGCCCAACGGTCCAAGATCTCTTAGACGCCTCCATAACGCTACAGGACATCCTGGATGAGCCCGTTCATCCATCTGTCATACTTAGTGAGAGCTCCCTTGTGCCGGCAGATCTTATCGGTTCTAACTTTGGTGGAGGCATAATCTTCTATCTACTCGGTGATGGCACAGGCTATGTGTCAGCGGCTGTAGATCAAGGAATGAATAAATGGGGGTGTGACGGAATGATGATTGATGGTGCAGATGGTATCAATATTGGAACTGGCAAACAAAATACCGCTGATATCGTCGCTGGTTGTGCAGATCCTTCCTTTGCTGCAAAAACCTGCAATGACTTAACGCTTAATGATTTCAGCGATTGGTTCCTTCCTTCTTCACTCGAGCTATTCGAAATGTATAACACTATCGGGCAAGGTGCAACTGGTTCAAATAATAATATTGGGAACTTCACAAATGGACTTTATTTAAGCTCCTCAGAACATAATGACACATTGGCCAAGACAGTAGATTTTTCTGATGGAAGTCAAAGTCAGTTTAGTAAGTCATTTGCTGGATTTTATGTCAGAGCTATACGGCAGATAATAAACGAATAAGCAAATCCTCTCACAAGAAAATGGAACATATTCGGCATCTCATAGATATAGCGACTATCTCTGAGATGCTCATGATCATCCTGAGCAAGCATCATATTGAAAAAACCATTGGGCCGAATCCCATACTAAACATAATCCAATGATAGAACTAACTAGTAACCATACAGATATCTATAACCATAAACCCTTGACCAATAGGGAGCAACAAATACTTCAATTAGTGGCGTACGAGTATACTACTAACATGATCGCCCAAAAACTATATCTGAGCCCACATACAGTCATCGCTCATCGTAATAATCTCATGAGCAAGTTAGATGTGAGCAATACGGCTGGGCTCGTAAGGCGAGGGTTTGAGATCGGAGCACTCAGCGTAGAGCATACCCATCGATTGACTGTCATTAAATGACATTCAAAAAACCCAACGGGTTACTATCTCCAGCCGTCCTATAATCATAAAAGTTAATCAGGTTAGGGAAGATATCTTCAAGATTAGACTTGGAGACACCGAACCATTGTGCTAACTCAGCAAAGTAAACGTCGGCAGAAGTCGTGGGAACCAATATACCTCCGCCAAGATCAACCGTATTCTCGGCGAAATCAAGCGTCTCTGGGTACTCACCATAGATGGTACCTCCCTGTACTGGCCCACCCATGGCAAATATATTGCCACCCCAAGCATGGTCTGTGCCGTTGCCGTTGGACCCTAAAGTCCTGGCAAAATCAGATATCGTAAAAGTTACGACATTGTCTCCAAGCCCTAAGGATTCCATGGCTTGATTAAAACTATAGAGAGCACTGTCTATGCGTGACATATTATTTTCGTGAGATACAAGCAATTCGTCGTGATTATCAAACCCTCCCTGACTTACAAAAAAGGTTTGTCTCTTAAATCCTAAGGTCTCACGGACTGCTATCGCCTTAGCGACTTGTTCTAAGCTCCTACCTATATTACTACGAGGAAAAGAAACTCCTAAATCAACATCGCCAACGGCGCTAGAATAATCTACATAAGCATCAAGTGAATTGTCTAGTGTTTTGAGATATGTTTTCTTAAATACGTCCGTATAATTTTGTGACAATAAATCCTCCACGGCATTTTGAAGAAATGGATTATCATCGTAGCCAATTATTCCCACAGGACCATTCTCAGGATTGACGGTATATGATACAGTGCTACTGCCATTCTGAAAAATATTATTGCCATCGAGCGATATATTCATCGGAATAATTTGATTGGTATTATATGGAGGCGTCACATCATTAATCAATTCTGCCATGCGACCTCCCCAACCGACGGAAGATCGCTCATGTGGTATGCCTGTCTGCCATTGCTGTTGCTGATCACTATGGCTCAGCAGACCCAGCGGCATACGCTTAGACTCTAAGAAAAAATCATCTGGAGTCATAGGCTCCACTAAAGTGCCTATATTGGCAACGAAGGCAACCTTGTTATCTGCATAGAGCTGTCTCATATTAGTGAGCGCTGGATGGAGTGCAAAGGTTCGTCCACCTGTAGAACCATTTAAGTCGGAGAGACTTTCTCTAGATAAAGCTAATTCGGATCGAACCCTCTGGTAAGCACTATACTCATCAGCAGAAGTAGGTATCAACATGTTGAAGGAATCATTGCCACCGTTGAGGGACAAACAAACCAAGGCTTTGTAATCACCTGAAGTCACTACTGCAGAGTCTTGTAAGGCTGCTGCGCTCAAGGCCCTTAAATTGAGAATAGAGGAGAGCATCGTTGTTGACGTCATCGCCCCACAACCCGTGTATTTGAGAAATTTTCTTCGATTTATTGACATGGTGATGACTATTTGAGGATGGTATAATCTGGTGAAATCAAGGTAAGATATAATGCAAACTGCGCTCGTTCTTTAGCAAACTGCGAACTAGGAACGCCTCCCAAGGCTCGTCTAATCACTCCTCGAGTCAAGTCACTCATTTGTCCATGGGTGAACAATATATCGATCTGATGAATTAAAGCTTCATTGTCATTCCTTCCTATATTTTGCAACTCATCAAATACTGTATTGACATCTGGTGTTCGATCTTCCCAATCATACATGAGACTCTCCCAAAAGGTCCACACGAGGACTTGATTGGCATAACCTATTGAGGTTTCAGAATCCAATATTTTAAATTCGGGTGCCACAAGATCTGCATTTGCCACATCGCCGATAGGTGTAAAATCTGGACTGTAAAAATTGAAAACAGTAGGCGACCCTTGTGGAGTCTGCTTAGTAAGCTCGAATAAGCTCAGTGGATCCTTCCAATAATTACCGGTGGGACTATCATTGGGCAGTGCATGCATAACATGTGTATGACGCAAAATCGGCTCCCTCAACATGCCTTGGGCAGGGTCTAAAACATACTCACATGATCGAGCTTCTTCATCCAAGAGGATTGCCTTGATGACCGCTTTCATATCTCCTCGTACTCCATTACCATTATCCGCAAAGACATTGGATACTCTTTCGACATAATCAGGAGAAGGATTAGACTTGACCATGCGCTGAATCAATCGATACGATACAAACGGTGGCACATTGTCATGATTAAACAAGTGATCGACGGCATCCTCGATATCCTTCATACCAGATTGTCCCGCTGGGATGACATAGTCGCCAACGATTGTCTTGGATCCTAATTCGTGCTGACGCTCAAACATCTGCATGGGAATCATCCTATTGATCACATAGTACCCTGCTCCAAACTCGAGTTCAGCATCAGGATATTCGAGTTTGATTTTTTCGTTGAGATCTCCACCTATCAAACCAGTGAATACTTTGGCCAACTCTCCAATGTGGCCGTTGTTATAAGTAGCTATCGGCTCGCCCTCTTCATCCAACTTCCTGGTGCCATCCATATTGAGCTCATAGAGTCCGATAGTAAAGAGTTGCATGATCTCCCGAGCATAATTTTCGTCGGGGTGTCGGTTGCGATCTACATTAGTCTTTGGATTATTGAGATGGCTGAGATAATAGCCCATGGTAGGGCTCATAGTGACATCCATCAGAATATCTCTATAATTGCCAAAAGCCCCGTCAAGTAGGAGGTCATAATAAGCAGCCATTGCCTCTCCATGATTTTGAATGTCCGAGTTAAATGAAACAACTAATATTTGACTTAGAGCATGGGCCACCTTCAATCTGAGTTGGTCTGGAGCCTTGGCAACATTATCCCACCAAGCATAACTAAAGTGCTTCATCCATGGGCCGAAATAATCATCTGGGTCATTAAGATTGCCTTCGTCATCCCGTTGAGCAATGAAGTATTGAAATTCCTCGGCATTGATATCAATAACCTTTTGTAATAGATAGCTTGGGTCCAATTGCATCTGTGCATCCAGCCATCCTTCATAATCTCCACTCAAGGTTAGATCAATGATATCCTCTACGTCACCACCCATTCCGGCTTGATACAAAAATCTCGATGCAGCCATCAGGTCTGCATCCAACCCCGTACCATTGATCGTATTAGCAGCGTTGGACAAGCCAAAATTGTGACTTGAACTTACAGCAATATTAGAGGAGCTGCGCCCACCTATAAACTCTCGCTCCTGTCCATATATCTGGCCTACAAGAAAAATAATTATCGGAACAATGATATATCTCTTCATGACCTATTGTTTAAATACTTGAAACTGTTCTGTAATTATCTGATCTCTATCTCCTTGCAGCTTGATGACATACTGACCTTCTGCGAAACCCTTAACGTTGAGTCGTATAAATCTTTGATCCGTAAACACCCTATCCAGTATCTGACCAGAGAGATTTACAATCTCATAATAGGCCATATTAAAGGCCTCATCATTGATACTTATGTTAAGAAAATCCATTGTCGGATTAGGATACACCTCAAATTCAAACTGGTTGATGTCGTCAGTACTTGTTGATGTATTGCCTCTATAGAATCGCACTTCGGCCAAACCCGCACAGGTGCCGCCTTTAGTACTTAAGGCCGTGATAATCACATGCCGAGCACTTATAGCCGGTATGCCTTCTATCTCATCTCCTTGATAAAAGGCACCAGGGGTATGATCCGGGATGACGAAATCTCCCGCATGAGTCCAATTCTCCCCGTCTATAGAATAATCAAGTGCAAATGATTCTATTCCTAAATCGGCAAAATCAGGAATATTGCTATTCCAGACTTTCATACCATCTATATTTTCGACGGCTCCAAAGTCATACATGATCCAATGAGAAAACGCTCGACTAGGATTTGGGTTTTGAGTGATGGCACATGATATCCACCCATCAGATTGTGCTGTACTGTGCCGATCTGGGTAGCACTGCGCTGCTATATAATTGCTGAAACATAAGAGCGTTCCAAAGAAGAATATTTTGATCATATCTTTTAGGTATTATACAGGCGAATAAAATACTAACGTAACCCTTGGACCCAATTAGTATATCAAAAGTTACATCAACAAATCTGAAAAATATTAGTGATTACCCTTAAAAATCCATTTTAAGGTTCCTACGACCACTTAGTATGGACAGATAACGAGGTTTTCTCTTGTCTATAATTGTGTTATAGACCAGCCTTAGCGCTGATATCCATCATTCGATCGATACAGGCCACACCTTTTTCTATGACCCAATCTTCGAGGATGATCTCTGGCAATTCATGCTCCATACAGAGATATAGTTTCTCCATATTGTTACGCTTCATGTGAGGACAGTCATTGCAAGCACAAGTATTATTAGGAGGCGCAGGGATAAATTCCTTGTCTGGCGATTTCAATTCCATCTGATGTATGATGCCAGATTCCGTTGCTACGATAAACTTTTGGACATCACTCTCATAGGTATATCGCAATAATCCACTCGTTGATCCGATAAAGTGTGCTTTTTCGAGTATATGCGCTTCACATTCGGGATGAGCGATTAGTTGAGCATCGGGATGGCGCATCATTGCTTTAGCTATCTTCTCTGCAGAGAATATCTCATGAACCATACAGGCTCCATTCCACAAGATCATATTCTCTCTGCCGGACTTCTTTTTTAAGTAGGCCCCTAGATTTTTGTCGGGAGCAAAAATGATCCCTTGATCTTCAGGGATGCTATTGATAACATGTATGGCATTGGACGATGTACAGCAGATATCTGTAAGCGTTTTTAATTCAGCAGTACAGTTAATATAACTAACGACTACATGATCGGGATACTTAGCCTTAAACTTACTAAACAAATGAGGTGGGCAAGAGTCTGCTAAGGAACAACCCGCCTTGAGATCTGGGAGTACAACTTTCTTATTGGGATTGAGCATCTTGGCTGTCTCAGCCATAAAATGGACCCCTGCGAAGACTATCATATCTGCCTCTGTACGCTCTGCCTCTTGTGCCAACTGCAAGCTATCACCTATAAAATCGGCTATGTCTTGTATATCTGAATCCACATAATAATGCGCCAAGATGATCGCATTCTTCTCTTTCTTAAGTCTATTAATTTCTATTTCAAAATCCAAGGTCGGATCAACATCAACAGACAAATATCCCTTCCTTTCAAGGTTCTTTTTGGCTTCTTCTAATGGCAGTGTTCCTAACATATGAGCATTATATTTTGAATAAATCTGAGGGTACTAATATATGCTTAATTCAAATTGCAAGCATAGCTACTTGTTATGACGTAATATATCTGTCATTGTAACTATTATAAAAAAGAAAAAGCCCCCAGGGATGGGGACTTTGTTCATCAGATATAATCCAACTATGGATTGGTTTATGAATCTTACTTAAGTCGTGACTGAATCTTTACAAACTGCAATGGTTCGTCACCCTTATCATATTTATATTCTATTGTGATATCTTCTTGTGCTACATCGAGGGATCTCAAGACAAATACGATATCGGCAATCATTTTTTCCAATACTTTTTCATTGCCATTTCGCTTGGCCGCTGTGACTGTGATATCATTGGCATACGTCTGCCTGTAATGCCCAGCTACATGATGCAGGTTGGCGACTGCTGTCTCATCTAGCCTATCGAATGATCCATCAAAAGGAACAAAGCGAATTTGATCTATTTGATGTTTTTTGAGAATCTCGTACTTCTTTTTAGCCGCTTCTACTTTTTCTTCGTGAGATTTTTCTGATTCAAAATACTCGGGCACTTCTAAATAACGCTTGACTACTTTGCCTGTTTCATCTATGTCCGCCAGGTAGGCTCTACCGTTTTCTACGATGATCGTTGTTTCATCCGTGGAAACCGTAACCTCAGTATTATTACTGACCAGAAATAAGGTCATCAATAAATAAACTAATTGCATCCTCTTACTATTTGCTCATAGAAGAGCAAGTACCATGCCATAAAAAACAAAAAAGGCGTTAAACCATATAATGGAATAACGCCCGTGAATCGAATTGAATTGAGGTCTGTTATTTTACTATTCTAGGTTGTAAGGAAACTTTGACAAAATGATCATCTGTCGAGCCTACATATCCTTTAAACTGTTCTAATATTCTTTCTTCAGCAATCCCAAAATCTGTCAACAAAATTCTGACTGCTTCGCTTACCGAATGTCCGGTCTCACTATCATTGGTTGTAACAACAATCTCTGAATTGAGGCTGTTTTCGGCTAGTACTGATATATATCTTATATGCTCTGCCGCCCCTTCATCAAGATCAGGCATTAATCCTTCAAATGATATAAACCTGGTCTTCATTAGATCACCTGTGAGTATTAATTCTTCCTCAACAAATTTCTCATGGCTTATGTCACTATCAAAATAATCACCATAAAGCGCATAGTCACTGATGATCTCGCCGCCATCTGTCATTGCCACTAATCTAGGTTGTCCTTGTATTAATACTATATCATGCTTGATATCCTCATTGATGGTCTCTTTGTTAGTCAAGTCTCCGAGATAACTGATTCCTATTAATAGGATGGAGAAAAATAAATAGTTCATATGTAAGTGGTTATAATTGTCTGTATAACTGGAGGTTTAGCGCATTCAGTTTAAAAAAATGCATGTTTCGAGTAAAAATTTGGGTATGCCATTATAAATCCTTTTGAGCTTTACTAGTGTTTACCCTTGGATTCTAACAATTGACATCTTTGATATATCTCAGCATATTTGGCCTATGAACCTTAATTTTAAAGTATTTGGAGCGGGTGAACCTGTTATTATCCTACATGGCTTATTCGGAATGCTCGACAATTGGCAGACCTTCGCCAAGGCGCTCAGCTCATCACACCAGGTATATATAATAGATCAGCGCAATCATGGTAAGTCTTTGCATAGTGAAGAATTCAGTTATCCACTAATAGCCTCTGATGTGGCTACATTTTTAAAATCACAGCATATTACTGCGGCCCATATTATAGGCCACTCTATGGGTGGCAAGACAGCCATGCAATTTGCACATGACTATCCACAACAAGCATTAAGTCTACAGGTCATTGATATAGCTCCTATAGAATATATGGCCAGCCACTTAGGCATCTTTAATGCTATACAATCTATAGACCTAGATCAACTTACTAATCGCAAAGAGGCAGACCTCCGATTAAGTGAAAAAATAAGTGCCGTAGCGATCAGACAATTCTTACTTAAAAACTTGAGTCGCACCTCTGAAGGATTTAGTTGGAAAGCAAACTTCAGTAGTTTGTATAAAAACTATCATAACATCTTGGGTCCTTTGGATCTCACCCACCCGATTAAATTGTCCTCTACGTTCATCTACTCCACCTCCTCAGGCTATCTAGAAGAAAAAGACATCCCATATATCCAAGAATACTTTCCTAAAGCTACCTTCGTCCCTCTGGATGCAGGACACTGGATACATGCAGAAAAACCCAATGAGCTTCTGACCATAATAGGAGACAAATTAAAGAAGCGTTAATGTTGCTCCTATTGAATGATTATCAATAATTCTGCGTTTAGATAATATTAATGAAAGAAACTATGATCAATCCATCCAAAAGTATGGTGAAGACTTTAAGCCTTATAGCAGGTGTACTCGTCCTCAGCTCTTATGCATATAATAATAATGACAGACTATTTGAGATCGCTAAGAATATGGAAATATTCACCAATGTATATAGGGAACTCAATACACATTATGTAGATGATCTGGAGCCTAATCAATTGATGCGTACGGGTATAGATGCTATGATGAATAGTTTGGACCCATATACTGTCTATTATAGTGAATCGCAGGTAGAAAGCTATAGGCTATCATTAGATGATAGTTATGATGGACTCGGCGCAGCGAGTAAAGAAATAGATGAAAAGTTTACAATAGTAGAGATCTATGATCAAGGGCCAGCACAAGAGGCTGGACTGCAGGTAGGAGATCAAATAGTGAGCATCAATGGTCAGTCTGCTAAAGACCGCAGTTATAAAGATGTATTGCAGTTTATGCGTGGATATCCAGGCACCTCGGTTAATCTGACGGTTCTTAGGCCTGTGGAAAACAAAACCTATCCTATCACCTTAAAAAGATCTTCTGTAGAGATCCCCAATGTGCCATACTCAGGCATGGTTAGTGATCATGTAGGTTATATCAACTTAACGACCTTCACACAAAACGCTTCTAACAATATCGCCAAAGCACTACGTACCTTACGTAAGGACCACGAGCTTAAAGGGTTGATCCTTGACTTAAGATCTAATGGTGGTGGGCTATTGTCAGAAGCGGTAGACATACTAGGACTCTTTCTTCCTCAGAGTACTCCTGTAGTTTCTACGAGGGCCAAAGTAAGGGAGCGAGATCAAAACTATTCTACACGTAGACTGCCTATAGATATTGATCTACCACTCGTCGTACTAGTTAATAAAAGTTCCGCATCCGCATCCGAGATAGTCTCAGGGAGTATACAAGATCTCGATCGTGGTATCGTCATGGGTCAGAGAACTTATGGTAAGGGTCTAGTACAAAATCATCAAGAAGTAGGATACAACTCACGAATCAAAGTAACTATCTCTAAATATTATATACCATCAGGAAGATGCATACAGAGTGTAGAATATAAAAATGGCGAACCAGTTAACATCCCTGATGAAGAGCGTGCCGTATTTTATACTCGCAATAAGAGACCCGTACTCGATGGTGGAGGTATCATCCCTGACATTAGTTTGGACGAACCAACGCAGCCCGATGTTGTCAAAGCTTTAAAAAAGAAGCACATGATATTTAAGTATGCTAATCTGTACGATACTTATACTGAACCGGCAGCAACATTTGATGAATTCAGCTATGATTCATATGATGACTTTAAAAAATATCTCGAAGATCAGCAATTCGTATACGAGACGGCAGAAGAAAAAGAGTTGTCCAAATTAAGAGAGGCAGTTGAAAAAGGGGGAAAGTTATCTATAGACCAAGAGTTGTCAACTATAAGTGATAAGATAGTAACTGATAAATCTGATGATTTAGATCAATACATGGTTCTTATCAAAGATGAGATAGAAGCAGAGTTAGCTAAGAGACATTTCTTTCAAGAAGGCAAAACTCGACAGATGCTTAAAAATGATCCAGAAGTAGACGAGGCGATCATTGTACTATCAGATATGGCCAAATATCAAGAGATTCTCAACTATTAGATGGCCCAACATATTTTATGCATCGAAACGGCCACGGAGGTATGCTCTGTAGCCATCGCACGAGATGGACAATGTCTCTTGTCTCGATCTCTGACAGAAGAGTTTAGACATAGTAGTCGCCTAACACCCTTGATACAAGAGGTGCTGGATAGTTGCGACTTAGCACCCAGTGACCTTTCAGCAGTAAGCATCAGCGATGGCCCAGGTTCGTATACCGGACTTAGAGTTGGCTCATCAACCGCCAAGGCCATTTGTTATAGTCAAGATATACCACTCATCGCCATATCGACTCTACAAAGCATAGCCTATGGCTTCAAGATCAATCATCAACCGCCTCAAGATCATATCATCATGCCTACCATTGATGCCAGAAGGATGGAAGTATATACTACCTTCTACGACCACCAGCTCAATCAGCTCGCCTCTGTGAGCAATGTGATTTACGATAACGACTATCTAAGCATGCTTAGCAAGACTTATAACAATAAGACCATCGTTATATGTGGTCATGGCTCTAATAAGCTGCAGACGTCCTCATTAACCATTCCTACGCATATAACTATATATCCAACATATTGTGATGCCAAGAATCTCTGCGCCCTATCTGCCCATTTATATCAGTCAAAAACTTTTGTAGAGACTTCTTCACACACTCCTTATTATCATAAAGCCCCTAAAATCACGGTTCCCAAATCCAAAATTCTATAATTAGGGAACTATTTGTTTCCCTTAGCAATTAATTAAAATACTGATATACAAGTATTTATGCATACT
>CAZJHC010000051.1:0-14708 GCA_964545645.1 uncultured Saprospiraceae bacterium | reverse complement strand
ACTGTACTGCATGGCGATAAACCAAGTCTCATATCTAATAAATTTATTAATAAAGGAGTCTTCCTCTTGATAAGGTCCATATAAGAGAATAGCGTCGGATTCTTGGCGCTTGGCGATGACTTGAGAGATCCATGATGTACTGGCAGGCACACAATCTGCGTCGGTTGCAGCGATCCATTTTCCAGAGGCATAAGTGATGCCTGTTGTCATGGCAGGTTTTTTTCCTGGGCTATGTTTGTTTTTTAAAATAGTGAGATTGGGATGTTCTTTTGTTTGCTTTATTAAGTATTGATAGCTACCATCTTCAGAGGAATCATCGACGATGATGATTTCTAATTGAGGATAATCTTGTTGTATCCACTGTTGCAGATTCTTTTGGAGATTTTGGAGCTCATTTTTAGCGGCGATAACAAGACTGACGGTCGGAGTATCTTGATTTATTGTAGGAGATCTATCCTTAATTTTGAGAAACAACCAAAGCCAGATCACAAGTTGGATTGCTCCGGCCATTGCAAATAAGATTAGTAGTATGCCTGACATTTGGCAGCTAAATTATAAGTACTCTCATTGATTAATGGTTTCTACGGTAGAAATTGATACACAAGAGCCTTATATTTGACAAGCCTTTTAGGGGTTTCTTTCCTACCTGATGAATGACTATGAGAACTATAGTCATTGTTTTTATTAAGATTTAATTGATGATACGCCTCTTTCAATCATACTTGATTGGTTCCTTGTTGTGCTATTGTTGTCTGCTTACAGGGCAACAGATGCTTGATCCATGGTTTCATGTTGGTCAGGACTACATGGAGTTTAAGGTTGACAGTACCGGTATCTATAAGATCACTCATGCCGAGCTCCTTTCATCTGGATATGAATTCGACGAGATCATCGGGAGCCAATTGGTTCTATATTCATATGGAGAGCGACAGAGGATTTTTACGACCTCTGAGGGTCTATGGTCAGCAGGGGATTATCTATTGTTCCTAGGAGAAAAAAATGATGGTCGCCTTGACTCGTCATTATACAAGGACGCCATACGTCAGCAGCTCAACCCAGAGTACAGTCTTTATACTGATGATCGCACCTATTACTTGACGTTCGAAGATCATAACTCCTCCACATTGAGGTATATCCAAACGGATGATGGTCTCGATGGTCCCGGCATTCCTCCGAGAGAAAACTACTTCTTGTATAAGGATTATAAGGTCTTCAATGAGTTCATATTAAAACCCTCTTACAATGGTCGAGACTTTATACGATACTCCGATTATGATACGGGAGAAGGGTATGGCAGCTCCTTAAAAAACCAACATCAGATCAAAATAAAGCTGACTGATTTGTCTCCATTTGGCATTGATCCTAGGATCAAATTACGGTTGGGGTCTAATGTCTTCAGTAGAAGCGTACAACTATTAGTGGATGGGATCGTCCTCAAAAACCTCTCAAGTCAGGGATATGGTGTTATAGAGTTTGATGAGCAGATAGATAGAGATTTGATCTCGGGGGATAGCATCACCATAACGGTAAGGTCTCCTGGTTCTATACAAGAAAAAACGTCGATAGCCTATTATGAGCTTACGTATCCTCGAGTTTATAACTTAGAAAACAAAGGCTCCTTAGCTTATACCCAACAAGCGTCTATATTGCCTCGACTGATTGAGGTGTCGCACGATAACCCTCGGGAGGCCAGCTTTTTCAATGTGACCACTGGCGAAGTGATCAACCCTGCTTATGAGGATGAGTCTTATCGATTTATTGTGTCTGCGTCCTTTATCCCTCAAGAGTGGTTCTTTGTCAATGGACAAGAAGAAATGCTATCAGTCAAAGCGTCGAAACTAGTACAGATAGAGCCGCAAGAGGCTGCAAGCTATACGATCATTACGCACCCTCTGCTGATGGAGGCTGCCCGACGATATGCAGATTATCGAAGGTCCGAGGAAGGAGGCTCTTTTGATGTGAGTGTGGTCGATATGACACAACTGACTAAGATGTATGCGTATGGTATAGATCATCATCCTATAGGTCTCAAGCGTTTTTTGACCGTTGCCATGCAACAAGACTCTAGTCCTGAATATGTGTTTTTGATGGGCAAAGGCTTAGAATATGCTGATATCAGAGATAAAACTGACTTAAACTTGATTCCTACTTGGGGTCAGCCAGGATCAGACAACATGTTGGTCGCAACTGATGGACAGAACTTTCCATCGATACCTATAGGCCGGTTAGCGACAACAAGTCCGCAGGGGATTGAGGATTATTTAAATAAAATAGTCGCTCATGAAGGAGCAGTACCTGCAGACCAGACTTTAGAACAACAAAACTGGAAAAAACAAATCATACATCTCAGTGGAGGCTCCGCAGACATCCAAAATCTACTTTTTAATTATCTCAACGATATGAGTGATGTGATCGCCAGTCGAACGTTTGGTGGAGATATCGCTACTTTTCGCAAGACCTCTGCCGACCCAATACAGACGGCCAAGTCAGATGAGATTATCACAGCGATTAATGGAGGTTCGAGCATCATTTCTTTTTTTGGACATTCTGCCGTTGGCACCTTTGATTTCAGTTTAGAGGATCCTTCTAAGTATAACAATGCTGGAAGAAACCCAATCATCTTATCACTCGGTTGTCACTCGGGCAATATTCATACTAAGAATACTGGGGTCAGCGAGTCATTCGTCTTGCAAAAAGACGTAGGCGCCACTGTTTTCTTGGCTTCTTCAGGTACAGCCTATATCAATCCGCAGTATCATATGGGTCTAGATCTATATGAATTGATAGGAGAGCAGATGTATGGTGAGAGTATAGGCAAGATATTGATGGAGTCTCTAAAGATGAGAGCTGATGAGGATAACATGGCCATACAGACCCTCTTACAGCAGTTCACACTACATGGCGACCCAGCATATAGTTATAACACTTTTGAAGGTCCTGACTATGTCGTGGATTATAACTCCGTGAGGATCTTTCCTGATATTATTACAGCCAATACAAAAACGATTACCCTGGATTTTGAGGTGGTCAACCTAGGGCGTGCAGAACAAAAAGCGATGGATGTCATGGTCGTCCATGAGTATGAGGCAGGTATAGATACATCATGGATTACTATCTCAGCCCCAGGTTATAGAACAGCGATATCGACAGATATCTTAAACCCCGGATATGGTGCTGTCGGACAGAACTCAGTACAGATCATTGTAGATCCGCAAAACCAAATTGATGAAAAACCCGCAGAACAAGCAGAAAAAAACAATGAGCTCATTGATGATTTTGATCAAAAAGGTTTTGACTTTTTCATCATCGATAAAACAGCGAGCCCTGTTTATCCTGCAGATTACGCTATTGTAAGTGATCCCAATGTCGAGCTGATAGCAGGGATTAACAATGCTTTTGATTTTGGTGGGAAGTTTGAGCTACAGATAGATACGACAGAGGAGTTTAATAGCCCTCTGTTAGAGGCTACGACCATAAGCGATCAGAGTAGCATCTTGAGGTGGAAACCCAACATCGATCTTGTGTCTAATACAGTTTACTACTGGCGGATAGCTCCGGTGACGGACGTTTTGTTAAAAGATAATCGATGGAAGATGAGGTCCTTTGTTAATCTACCTGATAGTGATCCTGGATGGAATCAAAGCCACTACTATCAGTGGACAAAGAATGATTACTACAAACTAAGATTAGATACTGAGGATAGAGCGCTACACTATGATATACGAGAGTGGGACATTCGCATTAAGAATAAGATCAAGGATCCCAATGATTTTTGGGTCTTTGTCAATAATTCTCCTTGGAGGTCACTGAATCCCAAGGAGCTCGCACCAGGGATATCTGTTTTTGCCTGGCACCCTGAAGAAGTGATCGTCACTAACAGTGGCACTGATTATGGCAGTCTAGCTTTCTCGCCAGACGGATTTGTCTTTAAGACTGACACTCCAGAGAGCCGACAAGGCTTGATCAACTTATTACAGGATTTGCCAGAAGGCTCCAGGGTGTTTTTGCACACATTGTTAGAAGATGAGTACACAACCCTCAATATAGACCAATGGTCTCTGGATCGAGATATCTATGGTACGGACCTCTTTGAAGTCTTGGAATCCTATGGCTCTCTCAGGGTATCAGATATGAAAGAGAGAGGAGCGGTGCCATTCACCATGATATTTGACAAAGGCAAAGGACTCGTAGTGGAAGATATGGCAGAGACTATTGAAGGCACCATAGATCTATCCTCCAAAGGCGTCAGCACTTGGAATGAAGGCCAGCTCAATAGTGTCACTATTGGTCCTGTTAGAAGGTGGAAAAGACTTATATGGGAAGAAGAGACACAAGAAGAGGATGTCAGCAAAGTAAATGTCTATGGTCTCAAGAGTATCAATGGCACCAAGACACTACTTAAAGAAGCCGTTGGAGACTATAGTGTCAATCTGACCAGTATCAATCCTGCAGAGTTTCCATATATCAATCTCGAATATAATATCGCTGATGTCAATCGAACAGCGTCGGCACTAAACCACTGGAGAGTATTGCATTCTGAATTGCCAGATGCAGCGCTTTATGCAACAGAAGAGGCTCCATTCATCGTAGAGGATACAATCAATGCTGGAGAGGACCTGATATTGGATTTTAATATTGAAAATCTAAGCACGACAGACTTAGAACCCATTTTAGTCCGATATCGATTGATAGACTCAGAGGGCAAGTCGATCATATTCGTTAAGAGGGCTACCGGAGTTCCTGGTAATGAGAGGATCAACTTTGTAGAGACCATCAAAACAGACCACCTTGGAGGTGCTTATAGGTTGAATATAGAGTTGAATCCTAATGAAGATCAGCCCGAGCTAACCATGGTAAACAACTTTGGCCAGACCTCCATCTACATTAGACCAGATCGTAGCAATCCTTTCCTTGATGTGACTTTTGATGGGCGCACTATTAACAATGGAACCGTTATCCATCCTAATCCAGAAATAGCGATTATGCTCAGAGACCCCAATGCGTCTTTACTGTTGGATAGTTCGGAGGATTTTGAGATTACCCTGCTATATCCTGAAGTGTTTCAAAGGACAATTACAAAGAATGACCCCGATGTGACTTTTATCCCTGCGACAGATTTGGAGCGTAATGTAGCCACCTTCTTGATCAATCCTAATTTATCAATCGAAGGAGTCTATACTTTGATCGTTAATGCACGAGATAAAGCTGGCAATTGGGCTGGTCCATCAAGCTATCAGATTCAATTCGAAGTTAAAAAGGATCAGCTTGAATCCTACTTCAAGGCATGGCCCGTACCCTTTACTGATGAGCTCAATTTTGAGTTTACCCTCGGGGAGCGTATCCCGGATGTGTTCTACTTGAGCATATTTAGCGTTGATGGTAGATTGGTTAAGCAAGTGAATATCGAGGATTTCAATGAGCTCCGAACGGGGACCAATCGCTATCAATGGGATGGCCTCGACCTCAATGGAGAATCCCTAACCAATGGCATATATTACTATGAGGTGATCAACAACCTACAGTCCAGAGGAGATAAATGGAAGGGGTCCGTGGTGAGAGTAGATGTTAGAAGGTAATTATGATTTACATCCTTAAAGTAATTCTCTCTTTGCTGATAATAACTATAGGCATTTTAATAATCAAATATGTAAATGAAAAAGAAAATGACCTTTACGATTTATGGTACAATAACCCCAAACTAATTTTGTCAGCTTGTGCTATAATTGTCATTGCTATAATCACGATTATTGAAGTAATGATTAAATTTTTTGGTTAATAAATCGGTATGAATTTCAGTATTACGAAGGGCTCAATGCCACTTATTCTGACAATGATAAGTTGTTAGATAGAAACGCCTTTTTGCCATCTTAACCGCCTAAATCGGAATAAGAAGGCCAACGGTATAGTTATACGTAAGCAAGAGAAGTAAAGGAGTCAAACAGTTGCGAGATTCTTTTACTTAATTCAAGAAAAAAGAATACTTGGTGTGATGAAGTGTATGAATATGATGGACGATCATATTATCATAAAATATGCCTTGGCGATAGCATTTTTTAAAGAAAAATGTAGCTTGTATGTATTTAGACCAGATACTTCGTTCGTTATCAATCTTGGTTTTGACTGTTATCGTGATAGTTTCAAAGGATTAGTCAAATACTTACTCGAGCCAAATTAAATGAGAAAGTTGACAAAGCATCTCAATGAACTTAGCACCTCTGCGAGTTTACATTCTCATCAGATTAGACCTCATCTTCCCCACCAACTGCGCCCAAGGTTTCAGAGACTCCAACACCCAATTCTCCCAAAAGTATCCTGTCTTAGTCAGTTTGAATAGACCTTTTACCGGGGCTGCTATAATTCTTCTGATGGTTTTTAGGTAACCCAATAAAGTATAGTCATCTGGAAACACTTCTCGCCCATCCCTCGCTGTGGCATAGGCTGATCTAATATGCCACGAAAGCTTCAATTTGGCTGGTAGGACGAGATGATCGATCGATAGTTTGGGATCATACCCTATAGTATAACCCTTGGCTCTCAACTGGTCCTGAACGATATTTTCTGCGGCATATCCGATTTTCTTACCCTTCATTCCGATATGAGTTGGGAATCCTCCGATGTCGTCAAGTGCTGCCTTTTTGATGACAATATTACTTCCCCAGTTATATTCTTCATTCTGTAGTATGTCTCGCTGAGTTCTGAGTGCGGGTTTGGATCCGAAGGAATCATCCAACCACCTGGGACGAGGATATTTCCACCATGACTTGATATGTCCTCCAAAACAATCGTAGGATTCGTACTCAATGATATCCATGGCTCTTGAGATATAATCTTCTGGAACTAAGGCGTCATCATCTATGAAGGCGATCCAAGGGTTTTTAGCCTGACGGATACCAGCATTGCGAGCCATACTGAGTCCTGGTGATGACTCGGTGATGATCTTCAATGAAACAAAAGGACTTAGCACCTCAAGTAAGCTCTCCTGACTATCAGGGTGATTGTTGACAATGATTACTTCGCATTGGTCTTGGTATCTATCTCCTATAGATTTGTATATGGATGCAATACAATCATAGAGTATGTCGACTCTATCATAAGTACAGATTACTATGGATAGAGATATCATTGAATCGGTATATAAACCTCTTGTTTCAGAATGCTCCCTCTGGTCACTTTATCTGGCCATATCTTATCGAAGTGAGGTCGATGATCGAGAGAATACTTAGACTGAGGCAGCCATACGGTATAGAGCTTGCTGAAGAACTGCTCAGGTTCTCGCCCACCCATCTGAAAACATAGATACTTTCCTGCTGGAACACATAGTTTGGCTAATCCCAATTCATCTAAGCTTGAATCCTGCTCAGCTAAGGCTGCCCACTTGATAAATGTTGCGCTTGGATTGAACTGTTTATAATAGTCTGCAGGATAGATCTGTATGTCATAAACCTGTTCATTAGCATAACTGGGATGTTGTGCTCTGATCGGCATGAGTTGTTGAAAAACCCTCATCGTATGATCTTGGATAAGAGAGGTCTCCGTTGAAAAGCCAAAAAACCGTTGGGCTTCAAGACTTACTACAGTATGGGAGGTGAAAATGGCCTTAAGTTTATCCTGCATCTTATATCTATCGTGAAGAATCTATATGTACTGGCTAAATTAGATGTTAGATGGCGATAAGTGTTATAATACCTGTATACAATTGTGCTGAGTGGCTTTCGGGTTGTTTAGATTCTGTGTTACAGTTTGATATAGTCGCTGAGGTGATCGTGATCGACGATGGTTCTACTGATGCCTCGAGTGATATCATCAAGAGTTATGAACGAGACGATGGCAGAATCCAAGCCTATACTCATGATGAACGAGCAAATCTTGGCCGTAGCGCCTCTCGTAACTTGGGAATCAAGAAGGCAACTCAAGATTGGATTGCCTTCCTGGATGCAGACGATTATTACTTGCCCAACAGATTTGATGGTATAGAACTAGGCACCAATGCGGATGGCTATTATGGTGTCATCCGAACTAATTATGAGCATTCTATAGGTAATAGATACTTTCCTCAAAAGCAGACAGGTATTATGAGTAGGGTCGCTCCAAACGAACTTTATACTTTCTTGACTAATCGGTCAGATCAGTATTTTTCGCTTATCAGTTTTTTGGTTAAAAAGAGTGCAATAGAGACTGTTGGGGGCTTCGATGAATCACTTGAGGTAGGGGAAGACACAGATTTGATCTGGCGACTTGCAGCGACGTTTCGATTAAAGCCAATATTCGGCTATGATCCAATTGCTGTGAGGAGAATTCATGAAAACAATTCTCACCATCAGCTCATTAATAAAGCTGCTTTTTATAAGAAGTGGATCGATAGCCCACCACATCCTGTGTCATATAAAACAAAGAAAAGGTTGATCTCGACCTATTTGGACTATTCGATAGCCCATCGCAAAAGATCTTGGTTACAAAAGAAGATCTTGACTTATTGGTGGCTTTTGCTGAGGACCTCGTGATAGACGTACTGCAATGAGGCTGCCACGGCAGATACAGAAAAATGTTCTATCACATGATCTCTAATAGTTAAAGAGTTGTACTGAGATCGGTAATTGTATATCTGTTCTATGGATGAAGCGAGGGTCTTAGCGTTTTGACTCTTTAGCAATAACCCAGTTTGTTCTGTGATGATATCAGCAGCACCGCCATTGTCAAAACTGATGACTGGCAGGCCACAAGACATAGCTTCAATGAGAACAAGCCCAAATGTTTCACTCTTACTTGGGTGTACTAGCAAGTCTTGTTGTGTCAAGCACTGGGCAAGCTCTTGCTGAGTAAGTCTCCCGGTGAATATTATGTTGACGTCGAGAGACCTAGATAAATCGTTGAGTTCTTTTTTCTTTGGTCCATCACCCACTATAGTGAGCTGATGATTTATCTCTAAGTGATGACAAGCTTCTATAAGGAGGTTCACCTGCTTGCGTTCGATCAAATCCCCTACACAGACTATGTTAAATCCTTTGGTAAGCGGTTTTTTGATCGGCTTAAAAAGATCAATATCAATGAAATTATGTAACAACTCTACTTGTGGATAGTCTTGTTTTATATTTTTTGCAAGTGATTCACTTACTGCGAGTACTTTGTCGGCTGAGGAGTATGAAGTCTCTAATATGGATTTATGAAGGGGATTCAAGCTATTATTTAGTACTGCTGTAGAGTGTTCAGTAATGACATAAGGGATTCTATAGTTCTCTTTGATCTTAGCCGCCACCCAGCCACCTAAGTAGGTATGAGCATGAACAAGATCGGGAGTACTATGCTGCGACAAATAATTTTTTACTTGCTGATAGAAGATCTTACGCCATAGCAACATGCCCAGATAGTTATGTCGTGGTAGGCACCAATGATCACTTAGCCAATCATTATATGGACCGTGTGTTATAATCTCTTTGGAGGAACCGAATAGGCGGTGCCAGTTATAAATACTGATATCAGCATAAACGAGGTCCATATTAAAACCCTGCTGACGTAGTAGCTCTAACTGATGTTGGACAAAATCTCCATTGTATGGTGACCGTTTCGACGGATACCATCCTGGCAGTACGAGAACTTTTATGTCCTGAGGAGATCTGATAATTCTAAGATTTGAGTAGCTTAATGCTTATCCACAAGATGAGAATAATTTGAACATTAGATACTCCATCATCATAGCCTATTATCAGCAGAAAGCACAACTTAAAGAGTGTCTTAAGGCCTTAGGGCAACAAGATCATGATCTATCAGACACCGAGATAATTATTGTTACTCATGACCTTGGGATAGAGGATTTTCTCCAAGCTGAAAAAATAGAGCTTAATATAGTCCTCAATGAGGACCAACCGAACCCATATACCTCAAGAAATCTTGGTATGCGATCAGCTAGTGGGGAGTACTATTGTTTTTTGGATTGTTCTTGTGTGCCGCAGCCTAATTGGTTGTCTACGATAGCCAATTATTTGATTGCTTCAACTGCTAAGATCGCCGTGGGTCGATTTCATGTAACTCCTGCTGGGTTTAAGGTTACAGATTTAGCTCATCCTGTCCTATATCTGAACAATCAGAAAAACGTGGATAGAGGTTATGGAGTACCAGCAGGCCAATTGATCTTTCATCGCAGTGTCATTGAAGATATTGGAATGTTTGATGACCTAAAGATATCAGGGAGCGATATCGCCCTCACCAAAGAAGCGCTAATGAGAGGGTATGAGATCCATTATATACATAATGCAGTGGTAGATTATCGTGGGCACACATATGATGATCTCAAGGATAAAATGCGTAAATATGCTACTGGTGTAGTGCACCATGAAGCCATTGGGTTATCAGATCAAATCAGAGGATGGTTCCCGATGCGTCTGTCATTGTTTTATCAAAATCTTCAATACCGGGGATTGGAGTCAGTATCATGGATTAAGAAAACGAAACTTTGGGTTTTAATATGGAGATTGAAAATATATTACAGCCTTAAGGTTATACAGGCACAGCGAGCTCGCTATTCTGGAGCATCTCGTGATAAGGAATGAATACATCATGACCCTTAGCAGTAAAATAGGCTTCGAGTTCTTCTTTTTTCTGAGGGCTTGCAACCATGACAAAATCTCCTCCCCAAGCGCCGAGAGATTTAACGGAACCCTCAAAGTCAGAAAAGTTCTTTTCCTTGACACAAGTCATGTTGAGCTCTTTGGATAAGAGAGCTTCGTGAGCATCCATGGTGGACATAAAATCAGCTAGCGTTTTATCGGTAAGGGCTTTTTCTGTTAGAGTAGATACTTGCTTGGCTAGGGCCTTACGACGTTTGACATTTTTAGAATAGTGATAGATGGCCGACTCACTACTTTGCTTGTTGCCGAGATAGACAAAATAAATATTTGACAAAAAATCTGGGTTAAAGTCTATCTCCTGATAGTTAAGGGTGTCCTCTTGTAGTTGATAGGTGATTGGCCCTTCGGCCTCAGCACAGGCTATGTCATAGCCACTACCTGAAGAGATTTTAAAATGTAAATGAAAAGGATTTATTTGAGCCCAGTTAGCCACATTGTTAATCAATGTACTACTAGACCCTAAACCCCAAGTGATAGGAAAATCGATTCTGTTGATGGCCTTAAAACCATTCCATTTATTTAAAAATTCGGTGTTATATCTTACAGCCCCTTTGAGCAGTTTTTGGATAAACTTAGAGGTCCCTTCATCAGAAGTCCTTACAGAAGAAAAATCGTAGAGAGATATTTGAGCTTCGAACCAGAGGTCCCCATGTTGGTCATAACATTCCCATATTAGATCTGATCCTCTATGAGGTTTGATCTCGAGAGACTGACCTTTTTTGCAAGGTATAGCGAGAGATTTAGCTCCATCAATGACGGCATACTCTCCAAAGAGTAAGAGTTTACCATGGCTATTAAATATTTTCCTCGACACCTGCTAAGCTTAATAGTGGTCGAAGATAGAAATATATCGACACATGCAAATATTTTCAATATGAAAAATTGCAATATTTTATTGTTGATGCAGAACTCCTTCTGTGCAAATGGTTTTAATAGATCTTATCCAATGATTTCGAAGGCTACTCTTACGACAGCATTAATCTTTATTTTTCTAAAGTTTTCATATTCTACTGGATTGGCCGACATATCTGAGCCTGACGACTTATAGACTCTAGATTCGGCTTGAATCATTGGTTTTATCCCAATGTTTTGGTCTATTTCTATGATCGAAAGAGGTTTCCCCAATTTTTGATCATACACTTCTGCTAATGCTTCTGCTTTGCCCCTTGCTGCTTTCAGAGCTTCTTTTTGTGCATTTATCTTATGTTTAGCGATGTCATGACTAACGAGCTTGGTTACATTCATGCTCTTTATTCCCCTAGTAGTCAGGTCATTAGTTAGACTGTTGGCTAGTTCGAAATCATTAAGAAGAATGTCGATACTCTTGTTGACCAAAAAATCTTTTCCTCGTTGTCTCCAGTGATTTCCAGAATGCTTTAAGGTTATCTGACTCTTTTTTATACCCAGTCTTTCTAATTCATCAATGAGGCTATTTTCAATGGAGATGATGTCAATTTTGGTTTTGTATTCTTCCCATTTTTTTCCTTCAAACTCCTCTTGCCAGTATTCTTCAAAGTTTATCGAGAAATAAATGTCATCAGGTGTAATGCTGTAACTGTGTTGTCCCGTTACTTCTATTGTTTGTATTGCTTTATAATTATTTTGCGCCATAAGGATACTTGTGATTGTAACTATTAGTGCTGTTATTGTCGTTCTCATAATAGTTTAATTAGTCTATTAAATATTGTTAGTTCGATTAATAGACGTAATGTTTACTATAGTTTGCATAAACTATGTGTCTTAAATAAATCTTAAAACCATTCATCCTTTTATTATGAAGAATGTACTCATAGGAGCCTTTATCCTCTGCTTTGGTTTGGCGTCATGGTGGGCATCGGGATTGTACGGTGATGTTATGTCCAAAAAAACCTATAAAGAAGATCTGGCAGAAATCAATAGGGTTAATTATGAACTGTTCAATGTAGAACTGTGGAAACGAGAAGCCTTAGCAATCTTTGATAAAAAAATCAAAGAGTTTGAGATCTCAGAAGAGATGTATACTTTTTTGGATGAGCAGGTTCAGGCCTATCTGAGGACCATGTATGCCCAGTATATTGAATCAGGCGAGCTTATCGAAATGATAACAGATCAACTAGAAAAAAATGGTTCGATCAATAAGATGTTTTTGGGGATTATAAAAAAGAATGTCAACGAGCAGTTAGGCCAACTCAACTTACAAAACCAGATACCCACACTGTCCAAGCAAGTTATCAATGAAGTAAGAGCTAATGAGCCTCTGATCAAAGTGTATATGCAACAGGAGTTGATGAGATTGATTATAGACAAGTCTGTACAAGATGTAACAGATCGGAGAGCCCTGATATATGCTCAGTATTCATATGACACATTAGAGGAGACAGAAGCTCACTTGACAGAGCAGATCGCTATATATGATCTGGCGATAAAGAGTCATACTCAAAGGGTTTTGATTTTAGTAGCGCTGTTACTCATCCTATGTATTGTGGGTTTTAGATATTCTTTTGAGTGGTCCACAGGAGGCCTAACGTTAATCTCTATTTTGTTGTTGGTTTTGGGGATCTCATTACCAATGATCGATATCGATGCTCGATTGGACTCCTTTGTCTTCAATCTCTTAGGAGAGTCGGTCGCTTTTGATGAGCAGGTGATATACTTTCAGAGTAAATCAATCGTCGAGGTAACTAAGACTTTATGGCAAAGTGGCGGATTAGATCTCAAGGCCGTTGGCACTTTAGTACTACTATTCAGTATTGTGTTCCCATTTTTTAAGCTCTTACTCTCTGGCCTATACTTATTTAGCCAATCAATTAGGTCTAATACATGGGTGCGCAATATTATTTTCCATCTTGGCAAGTGGAGTATGGCAGATGTTTTCGTTGTAGCCATTTTTATGGCATATATCGGTATGTATGGAATAATTACCTCTCAACTGAGTGGCCTTGATCAGAACAGAAGTGGTTTTGTTGTTGAGACGATTAATTATAGTCGTCTTTCCCCTGGGGCGTTTTACTTTACAGCCTATACGGTTCTTTCTATCATCATAGGTGTGATCATAAATAGAAGATCCATCTCGGATGTTGTATAAGAAAAAATACCATGTGTAAAATTCGGAGAATCTAAAGCCTCCTTATTGTTTGCCTTCGAATCGGGCACTGTATCTTTACAACTTGTGCAAAAATCTTGCTTTATACCGCCAATTTTAGTGGACCAATGATGTTTTACAAAACTATTATTCAAGGCAGACTATCATTTAATAATGAGAAGAGCTTCGGGAAGGTCCACAAAATGTTTGAGTACCGTACGGAGACTTACTATAAAAATGATGTCCTTGTAGATCAAGAAGAGATCTTTAATGAAGAGACGTTGACTCTGTCTATCCCAAGATATGTAGGCAATGCCTCGGACAAGAGTTTTAGAAATACAGTAAGTCTGTTAGATTATTGCTCTCAGTTTGCCGTGTCTGGAGAGATCAATGCTTGGATGATTAACGAGGGGAAGGTATTAAACCATAAAAATATACAGCCTGAAAGCGATAAGGCTATCGTGATGCAGTTTCGCAAGGCAGATGGGTTTTTTAGAGAGGGTCAAGATGACGATGCTCTTGAAGCGTTTAATCGAACCATCGAAAAGTATGATGCCCACGCTCAAGCTTATGAGCGACGTGGGTGGACCAACTTGAGACTTAAGAATTATAGTGATGCTCTATATGATTTTAATAAGGCCGTCAAAATAGATGACTCCATCGCCTATGCTTATTATGGCAAGGCGTTTATCGCTCGAGATGAAAACAACCTCGAAGAGGCGATCAAGAACTATGATCTTACTCTTAAGAAGTCTGTCGCATTAGAATCCCTATATTGGAAAGCTCGAGTCAAAAAAGCTGAGTGCCATATAGAACTTGAGCAATGGGAAAAAGCAGAATTTGACCTACGATTCTTTACGAAGAGGAAGTTCAAATCAGGCGATAAAAATTTACGCAAGAAAGCCTACGGGCATATGATGTATAGCTATGTCTTGCTCAAGCAAGAGCTGCTAAAGGAAGCATTAGAACAAATCGATCTCGGCTTTGAGCACTTTACAGAAGAGTCTAAAGGATTTACTCCTGCT
>CAZJHC010000050.1:0-14716 GCA_964545645.1 uncultured Saprospiraceae bacterium | reverse complement strand
GAATACTACTTTTAGGTAATGATGAAAGTAGTATTAATTTTAAGGACAATCATTATCCTTTTCGCCAAGACAGTACCTTTCTATATTACTTTGGGATCGATCTCCCTGGCCTGATGGCTATTATCGATATCGATAGAGATAAAACCACAATATTTGGTGATGAGCTAACCATAGACGATATAGTTTGGACTGGCAAGGTACCTTCTATACAAGAGCTGGCTCATGGTGCCGGTGTAAAGCGTGTGAAACCTAGAATATCTATAATCAAATACATAGATGCGGATATCCATTATTTGCCGGCTTATCGGTCAGACCATACTATTCTCTTATCTAAACTTACAGGTAAGAAAATAAGAAAAGTTCAAAAGAATTTTTCTGTTGATCTGATTAAAGCAATAGCTGATCAAAGAGAAGTAAAGTCTTCCGAGGAAATTGCAGAACTTAACAAAGCGGTAAGTATTACACATGAAATGCATTTAGAAGTGATAAAAAAGGCTCGATCGGGTATGAAAGAACACGATCTAGTAGGCATAGCCAATTCTATCGCTTGGAAACATCATGTAGCTCTTTCTTTTCCACCTATCATGACGATCAATGGGCAAGTACTTCATAACCATGATTATAGTCATACCCTGAAAAACGGGGATATGGTATTGTTTGATGGAGGGTGTGAATCGATGAGGCGATATGCTGGAGATATTACTCGGACGTTTCCTATAGATAAACGTTTTACGTCACAACAGAAGGATCTTTATGATATAGTGCATGCTGCTTATGTACATTCTATTGATTTATCTCGATCAGGAACCCGCTTTATAGATGTTCATTTGGGTGCTTCCAAAACTATAGCTGAAGGCTTGAGAAGTATTGGTTTAATGAAAGGTAATATTGACGATGCTATACATGCTGGAGCTCACACTATGTTCTTTCAATGCGGCCTTGGTCATATGCTTGGATTGGATGTACATGATATGGAGAATTTTGGCGAAGAGCATATTGGATATACTCAAAAATTGAGAAAGAAAACTGACTTTGGCTTAAAATCATTACGACTCGGCAAGAAATTGAAGGAGGGGTATTGCGTTACGATTGAACCCGGCATTTATATTATCCCAGAATTAATAGATTTAAGAAGAAGTCAACATCAGTTCGATGAGTTTATAAACTATGACGAATTAGAAAAGTGGCGCAATTTTGGGGGCATACGCCTTGAGGATGATTTTATTATAACCAAGGATGAGCCGCATAAACTCGGTATAGAGATGCCTACCACCTCTATTGAAATTGAGGAAATAAGAGCATTGAGCGTCTAAAGTATCAATCGTTTATAGGATTCCTTAATGAAGCCACTATTCCTATGCCAAGTGCTAAGACGATAAAGCCTAATGAGGCCCATTCAGGCAGGTGGATATAATGAAGGGATAACATCTTGAGCCCGACAAAGGTTAGAATTGCCACAAGACTGTACTCTAAGTAATGAAATCTTTCTAACATGTTAGAAAGGAAAAAGTACATAGATCTCAATCCCATGATAGCTAAAATATTGGACGTAAATACAAGAAATGGGTCCGAGGTAATAGCCAATATGGCTGGAATGCTATCAAGAGCAAAAAGTATATCTGTCACCTCAATCACCATCATAGCTACAAATAATGGAGTGGCTGCCAAGATATGTTTTTTGCGAACAAAGAATTTTTCCCCTTCTATGGTTTGAGTGATTGGTATAATTTTTCTTAATTGTTTAAATACAAAAGAATTACGAGGATTAAACTCTTGATTGCTAGTAGTCAGCATCTTATAGGCAGTGAACAATAAAAATAGTCCAAAGACATAGATCATCCAGCTAAATTGATTAATCAATGCTACACCAAAGACAATCATCAAAGCTCTAAAAACTATTGCACCAATAATCCCCCAAAAAAGTACCCTGTGCTGAGCTTCTAGAGGAATTTTGAAGGAAGAAAATATAACTGCAATAACAAAGATATTGTCAATACTCAGAGAAAGCTCTATTAGATAACCAGTGACATACTTCAAAGTAGCATCAGTTGGGGAGAGCTGGTCTGGATTATCAACTAATCCACTGGTATACAAGTAATAGATAACGCCAGAGAAAGATAAAGCTACAGTTACCCAAATCGCCGTCCAGGTTGAAGCCTCCTTAACAGATATGACATGGGCATCTCTATTGAATATGCCAAGATCAATCGCCAAGAAAATTACGATCATCGTTATGAAAAGAATCCAAATCATGTATTAATCGACTGCTTCATAAAAAGGAAACGAATGTAGGTATTCTAAAGTTTAGTTTCAGTTTAATTGATTTTTGTAGATATACAGTTATTAAACCAATTGTGACATCTATTAATTATAATGTCTGTATGAACATATAACTATTATATTTACAATGTTTGATAACCAATATTAATTAGTCTGACGCATCTTAAACCAATTATAATCTATTTTATTTTTTATTGGATGAATTCTGTTCTGATGGCTCAGTCTCCATCTGATATAGAAACATTTAAAGGTTTCTTTCCTCATACTTATAAGTCAGCTATAGAGATAAAAGATGTCCAAGATCTATTTTCGATGGACGAGTTACACACATTTAAAAACAGAGGTAAGTCCGCACGGAGGTATTATCAATATTATAAAAATAAAAGGATACATGGAGCCGAATTTGTCCTTAATGATAAGATGATCAGTGGGGTGTTTTATAAACTCGATCAGGAGATCGATGAGGAAGTACTTGATGATAAGACCATAATCATTAGAGCTAAACAGTATGTTGGTCTGACAGCTGAGGCTATAGAAGACATTAAAACTGAAGAAATATTGTTCTTCCATAATGAACAGATAATGAATGCCTACAAGGTAGATTTGTATGCGCATGATCCTGTACAATCAATAAGTTTGTTTATTGATGCCACTAATGGAGATATACTTGAATCTGCTCCAATGATATTTCCACATAATAGATCAATCAGTGCTCTCTCATTATATAGCGATACTGTCCAGATACTTGCTAACGAAAGTGATACAAGTTATTCATTATCACACCGTGATTTGCCATTTCGGGTATTTGATATGAATCATTCTAACTCATTGATAGATCCTGAGAAAATCGAGTCAGATTCTATCCATTTATTAAAATCTGATGCAGTGCAGGCCCAATATTCTTTAGGTGCCGTTATGGATTACTTTAGTTTGAATCACGGTAGAGAGTCTTTTGATGATCGTTCAACGGCTGTAGATGCCTATATAAATTATGGTGATAGAATCAATGAAGCATATTGGTATCGAGGACGATTGTTGTTAGGTGGAGGCGATCAAGTGTATTTTAATGATTTGGTATCCGTTGATATCATAGGACATGAATTTATGCATGGGTTAATAGGGCATACAGCCAACCTTATTTATTCAAGGGAATCTGGAGCCTTGAATGAGTCATTTGCTGACATATTTGGAGAGTTGGCGGAGTATCATGCCTATGGACAAGTAGATTGGTGGTCAGGAAGAGAAATTGCTCTTACGAATAGAGGCTCTTTTAGAAATTTTAGAGACCCCAATGAAAACCTTAACCCAGATACCTATAAAGGAGTATTTTGGAAAGATGCAGATTGCTCTACGCCCAGAAGATATAATGATTACTGTGGAGTACATACGAACTCTGGAGTTCAGAATAAGTGGTTTTATATACTTGCACATGGTGAATCGGGCGTTAATGATTTAGGGGATTATTATGATGTCGATGGAGTCTCGCTACATGATGCAGCGGCCATCGCCTATAAGAATCTTACCGATTATCTATGGAGTTCGGCAGATTATCATGATGCTCGTCAGGGATCTATCCTAGCAGCTCAAGATCTCTATGGTTTAGATAGCCCGCAGGAGGTCGCTACGACCAATGCTTGGTACGCTGTCGGAGTAGGGGAGTCCTATCAATCACAACAGCAGGTTGTCATAGACAGCATAGAGTTGATGATTGATACTGTATCCTATGATACGGTGATATATACTATACCTGTAGATACACTATTAGCAAGTTACTTTGAGGAAGGCTGGGATGGTTGGATTGGGACATCAGATGATAGCCAATGGTATGCAGGCCATCGCTCCTCAGAGGGTCAAGGCTCTATTTTGATGAGGGATGATGCAGCCAACAATGTCATTACTTCACCGACAATAGATGTTTCTTCAGTTGATGATATTAATGTATCATTTGCTATTTATGCTTGGAGTGTAGAATATGGAGAAGATATAACTATAGAACTCAAGGTGGATTCTTTTTCATGGATGCCACTCAACAATTTTGTCAAGGGTGTCGATTTTCATAATAATAGTGTGTCTACTGTAACGATGGATATAGGCACCAGTGCTTATAACTCTATACAGTTTAGATTAATCTTTGATGGATCGGCCAATACCGATCATGTTTATATTGATGAATTTATCGTGACTCCTTTGTCGCAATTGCCATCATTTGGTCTTCAGACTGTGCCAATGTCTTCAGTTTGGCCTAATCCTGCTCAACATATTGTTCACATCTCTCATAAGACGAATCTATCATCCGTAGACGTGATGCATATGGACGGCACGATCGTATACTCAAAAGATACAGATAGTACCTTCCACGATATTGATATCTCAGGGTGGTCCAGTGGCTTGTATATGATGGTCATACGAGATCGTCTCGGAACTAACTATTCTCCTTTTGTTAAACTGTAGGAGTAGTTCGTCCAACTTAATTAATCATTGTAAGAACTTTATTGGAGCTATTCTTGTACTGTTAGATAAATTGATCTAAGCACAATGCAGATAGACCAACCATCAAGAGCCCATATATCCCGTGCCGCTATCGATAGACTCTATATTGAGATGCGCCACTTGATTCAGCGAGGCAAGTATAAACCACAAGGTCGATCAGGCTCTGCGATGATCGATTCTCTTTTGGACCTCAATCCAGAAATCTATGGTTCCATCAATGATCCTAATAGGGTAGAACTCGATGGATTACTGTATGTGTTTGAACGATTGCCTCAGGGTATCGAGCAGTGTAGATACATTAAATTGATCGGCAGGGAAGGACTAGAGAACTCAACATTTATTCCACTTATACCGGCCAAGAGAAGACGTAATTGCTATAGAATAGATGAAGAGCAAATGTATGTTGAGATGACTCGTGGCAACAGCGATGTATACGATATTTTGACGCATTTAACCTTTCTCTATAATGAGTCAGAAAAAATAGGAAATCACGCTTTGGATAGCCGAGGAAACGTCAATAAAGCGTGGAAGTCTATCAAGAAAATAGTCAACAACCTAAATCGAGATACCGAGATAGATATCGAAGTAGGCATCACCTACCTCGGTATATTGTTAGGACGTACCTATGAGGAGACGGCTTCCGCCTATAAGCGATTTGCTCATGCCAAAGGGGTTAATGACTTGTTTGCTATCGTCTATGCTATGGGTAAACTCAGCATAGAGGAGACACTAGATAAGAATGATCGAGAAATTAGTTTTTCACGAGCTTTGGTTCAGATGTTAGGCCACCATATCTATGGCGAAAAATGGGCCAACAACATCAAGATCTTTCTTAATTCTAAAGGGCTATATAATCGTCCAATACATGTGATCAGCGCCAACATGCACAGCGTTCAAAACTTGGTATTTGCTCGTCAAGCTTTAGAAGATGAAGCTACCGACATGTCTATCATGGACATCGCTCACTTATTAAGCAATGATGATCAAAAAGAACTTAGGGAGAAAGTAAAAGAATATGCCCTAGGGCATGGTATGTATGAGCTAAAGGATCAATCTGGGACTAATCTGTCTGTACAGATATTTGATCTCAACGCTGATAATATACAATACTTGAGAGATAACGTAGATTGCAGAGATATCCCATTGACCGAACCGCTGCCTGTTATCATAGTAATGGATTATGCCTTTGGGGAGCAGGCTTATGAATGTATGGATGAGCTTCTCAAACCACTGGATTTTAATGATCAGAAAGTGCCTTTAGATATCAAGTCAATCAACATCATGGGCAAGGCCGGAACTTTGTCAGGACAAAAAGGCGATATCATGATCCCTACGGCTCATGTAATTGAGGGGCGAGGGGATAATTACCCGTTTCATAATGAGTTGTCTAAAGATGACTTTAAGGACTGTGGCCTAGGAGTTTATGAGGGCAACATGATTACAGTACTTGGCACGTCTCTCCAAAATCATGATATCCTGAAGTATTTCTACAAGTCTTCGTGGGCTGCAATTGGTCTTGAGATGGAAGGAGCGCACTATCAGAAAGCAATACAAGCGAACTCTCGTATACGAAAGTCTATAACGCCAGATGTACGTGTCAGGTACGCTTACTATGCCTCAGATAATCCTCTCCATACTGGGAGTACATTAGCATCGGGGAGTCTTGGTCTCGACGGAGTAGTCCCTACTTATCTTATTACCATAGAAATTATTAAGGGTATCCTTAAGGCGCCTTGTTAAGATGTTGACAACTTCAGGGTTTAATATGGTAGTATATAAGTGATATAAGGCCGTATATCTCAGTTATATCTGTGAAGGATCCCGTGAGTATTATGTTGATTGACATTAGGAGATTATAGACTATGAACGGATGAGTCATAGATTGAATAAATGAAGTCGATTCCAACTTGGGTATTAAATCCGTAGCAACGATTTAGTTATCAAGTCCATTATAATGAACTAATTTCTCAACTAAGATGAAGCTTAAATGATGCCTCAATGATTGATAAAAACCTGAATTCGTTGTATCTGATTTTTTCATTATCACCATTCCATAAAAATCAGTCTCCTAATCCTATACGATATGGAATCATGGAACAGCAAAAAAATCAAAACAGGGTCCTTGTCTATTTTCGGCCGATTTAATCTTGATCTTCATGAGTCTCAAAAATCCACGCCATATTTTGATCTGTCACATACAGCTGATGCATGGTTAAGGTTGCGACCACGGCGCAAATTAATGGTCCAACTATCGTACCCGCCAGAGGTACAAGCATCATTACATAGGCACTGGTGCCGATGATTAAGGTGACCATGGCATATTGATTATCATATCTAAGGCTTTGTTTGATAGTCATATGATAAATCTCATTGTAATTATCTATGATAGCAAAGCCCAAGAAATAGGATTGAATGAGTACCGTAGCAATGGTATCCATAAAGTCGATACCAAAAAATGAAAGGATGATCTTGACGATAATAACTGTGGCGATAGTCTCCATCAGCCAAGAGTAAATGACGACTTTGATCATTCTTATCTGAGCATCAATAAACGACTTGAGTGATGTATCTATATCGACACCCGTCTTAATCTCAAGCGTCCTGCGAGCAAAGTGAAAAATGATCACCTCCATAAGTATGAGTATAACATACTTAAGCCCACCCAATACAAATAAATCGTACCCTTCTACAAAGAATCCACCAACCGCAGATCCAAGACTTGCAAGAGATAGTTCATTGAGCACTTGATTGTCTGTCCAATAGGTAAAGATAAATCTCACAAATCCGATTCCACCTATGACACCGACGAGCATTAAGAACTTGCTGAGCCACGTATACTTAAGGATACCATGCCATAGTTCATGCTCCTTAACAAAGTCAAGAGAATGTTGAAAGTTCAGAATAGTTTCTTTACTATCTCGAATGGCGTTTGATAGGGCTATACGGAACGGTTCTTTCATGGATTTAAAAATAAAAATACCCTTTAATTCTATGAAAAATTTACGATAGCTTCTCGATAATAATCGAATAGCCAAGCAGTTTTTTAGACTAATATCTAATTAAAACCTCTTGCCAAGCTGTAGGCCTATGAGTAATATAGCCCCTTGGCCTGTCGGTTCTCCATCTGTTTTAATATTCCACTCCCATCCAAAAGCGATTGAGGGATTAATGAAAAAATCAGAAGGAAACAAAAATTGATATCCTAACTCTGCTGTAGGTTGGAGAACCGTAATATCGGTTGATCCAATGATGCGATTATCATTGACTTCGATATCATACCAGTCAATCGCATTGAACCAAAGATCACTTTTAATAGCCCAATATAATTTTTGTGGTGATTCATGTAGATACTTTTTATAACCAACTGTGAGACCATAGCCATTACCTTGCTCATCATCATGAACTCCCAGATCCCTATGATCTATAAATTGATATCCTATTCTGAATAGTATTGCTTCATTTTCTCCAATGACCTGGTCAAGTTGTAGTCCCGGAATGATACCAGTAGGGTATAGCTGAGTGCTTATAGATAGATCAGATTGACACCACACCGTAGCACTGGATAAATAGGCTAATAGTAAGATAACCTGCTTAAATATATTCTTCATGCTTTAAGATAATCAATCGAGCGTTTTCAATACGCTCCTCGATAACCATTTATACAAGACAGGGACTACTATCAGGGTTAGGAGTGTACTCGATATCATACCACCTATGATGGTCATACATAGTGGAGACCATAGGCCAGAACCTGATAATGTCAGAGGAATTAAACCAAGAATGGTTGTAAGGGTAGTCAGGAGTCTAGGTTTTAAACGGCGTATGCTGACTTGGCTGACAGCATCATATTTGTAAATACCTTCACGACGTAACTGATTGATATAATCTACGAGTATGATAGAGTTGTTGACCACGATACCGATTAGACTGATCATGCCAACAAAAGCAAAAAACGAAAAAGACCAACCTGATAGATACAAAGCCACAAAAGAACCAGATATGGCGAGAGGAATCGCTGCAAATACGATGAAGGGCTGAATAATCGATCTGAATTGCAATACTAAGACAGCAAAAATTCCTATCTGCGCTAAAATGAGTATGATTCCTAAGCTGCCGAATGTGCTTTGTTGCTCTTCGTACTCACCTCCTACAACCAGTTTATAGCCATCTGGCACCTTAATATTGTCTATTTTATTGATCAAAGATACTGTCGTGGGAATCGTTTCATCCAGATTTAGCAAACTACCTGTGACTGACACATACCGCTCATAATTATAATGCGCAAACTCCGCAGGTGCGCCCTCAAATTCAAGAGTAGCTATATGGGATAGGGGTATCTGTCCACCAAAAGCATTGGCGATATATATTTTGTTGTAATCTTCGATCTTCGGATCCTGGTCAAACGGTAATTTGACGATGAGGTTATATTCGTCCTGATCAGTGTTCAGTACGACCTTGTCGATACCCAATCCATTAAGACTGGCCCGGATGGTTTGATCAAATGAGAGCTCGTCAACTCCCAAGAGACCTGCCTTGTCTTTGTCAAGTTTTATATTGATTTGAGTTTGATTTCTTCTTAGTGGATTGCCGATATTGATGACCCCTTCGGTTTCTTCCAATAACTTCTCTATTTGTAGAGAGAGTTCTTTTAAGACAGCGATATCTTCACCCATGACCCTTATTTCGATTGGTGCCTTAATAGGTGCTGCATTTTTAAGCTCTTCGACGGTGATCTTAGCTCCTGGATAATCTTTAAAGGATTTTCTGAAGTTGGCGATGGTCTGATAAAAGGATCTATATTCCCATTGCTGTAAGTTAGCCACCACTTGGCCATGATACTTGGTGAATTGTTTGGGGATACGGTTATAATATATTTGAGGATTGCTATTGCCAACATTTGAGGTATAGCTGATGACTAAGTCAGTAGTATCAACTATGGATTCGACGAAGTCAACGGCCTCATTAGTGTACTCAAGACTCGAGCCTCGTGGTACATCGATATCTATAATCAGGAGTGGCTTGTCTGCCGTAGGGAAGAAGCTAACTCCTATTTTTGGAAATAAGCTTACGCTCAATGCCGTGATCGCCACGGCTATAACTATAATGACCCAGCCATACCTTAAGCAAAAAGATAATATCGGTTTATAAACTTGCTCTGTAACCCATCCAAAGGTTTTATCCGCCAGAGTTGGTTTGAGGTTTTTATCTGTTAGCAGCCAGCTTGACAATATGGGCGAAAAAGTGAGTGCCAAGATTAAGGATATCACCAAAGTAAAGATCACAGTCAATGGCATAGACATGATAAACAATCCGGCACCCTCGCCCAACTGTGTTAAAGGAAAGAAGGATAATAGGGTTGTAATCGTCGAAGAAGTAATAGCGGCACCGACCTCTATAGTACCTTCCATTGCTGCTTTTTTTCGAGGCATGCCTTCTTTCAAAAAACGGGTGATATTCTCTGTAACTACGATACCATTATCAACTAATAACCCAAGGGCAATGACTAATGAGGCTATCGATATCTGTTGGATTCCATAACCAGTATTATGCAACACGGCCAGTGCCAAAACCGCACAGATCGGTATGACCACAACTATTACTAATGCTGCTCGCCAGCCCAAGAATAGAAAAATCACAATTCCTACAAGCACAATGCCCTGAAGCAAACTGTTAAAAAATTCATTGATCCGGGCCTTGACTCCAGAAGCTTGCTCAAAAGCTATATCCAGAGATATATTTTTAGGCAGATTTTGTTGATAGTCTCGTACTATTTGTTGAACTTCTTGATCCACCTGTAGGATGTTATAGCCCCCTTTGAGTTTAGCGCCGACATAGATAGATTTTTGTTCGTTGTATTCAGCCTTCCACAATACATCACCATCGTTGATACCTACTTGAGCAACGTCTGACAGCCTGATAATACTGCTAGGAGTACTTTGGATTATAGTATTATTTATATCCTCGATAGTGTTGTAACTGCCAGTGCCTAAAATGCTAAAATTCTTACTGCCAGAGGATATATTTCCCCCAGGGACATTTACATTGTTGGTTCTAAGAGTATTGATTATTTGACCAAGATTGATGTTCATGCTGGCCATTCGCTCATAATCTATTTCTATCTGAATTTCTTGATCAGGGAGAGCCATGATCTCAACATCTTTAACACCCCTAACTTTATCCAGGTCATCAATGATGTCGTCTGCTATATCTTTTAGATCCGCATACGTAGCTACAGATGAATTAAGCGACAGTAGAGAGAAGTTGACCCTATCTGCAGGTTTAATTTGTTCAACTTCAAAGAGCGCTAACCCAGCAGGCAAATTAGGTCTGACTTGATTGACTTCCTGCAGAATATTGTCCAATATATCCTTGGTGTCAACGTCATATTCGCCCTCTATACTTATGATCGCCGCTCCTTCTCTTATTTCAGAATCCACTTTTCTTATATCGTCCACTTCTTTTATGGCATCCTCTAAAGGATCAACTATCAGGGTCTCAATATCGACTGGGGTAGTGCCTGGATAAATGACGGTTATAACATATATTGGAAAATCTACCTGAGGGTCCTCTGCCCGAGGCATATTGATGAACGATCTAACACTGAGCAATATACCTATCAGGAGGACAATTACTACAAATTGGGCGTTCCTAATCGCTAATCGGGTCAGGTTCATTATGGGAGAGTTTGGAGTGTTTTGCTGTTCACTTGATATTTATTTTGTCACCGTCGATCAGATAGGAGGATCCATCGGTGATAACTTCGTTATACTTGATGTTTTCTACATCGATTAAGGCGTACTTATCTATGATCCTTAGAGGAGGTGCTGACCACTCTCTTGCAATAGAATCACCTTGGGTAGGCGAAAATATGATGATCTCTTGATCTTTAGTTTCAACAATAGCATCGAGAGGTATGAGACCATACTCTGTGCTAATATTGGGCTTGATCGTTATTCTACCGATCGTCCCATTTCGTAATCTTAGATGGTTTGGATTCAATCTTATATCTACCTCAAATGTACCCGTCCTAGGGTCTGCGGTTTCACCGATTTGCACTATGGATCCTTTTAGTAATTCATTATCAAAGGCATCAAAATTGATTACGGCTTCATCATCCAATGATATCTCGTTAACCGTCTTATCTGAAACTGCAGCGGTCATGACATAATTGTTGCCACTGCTACTGGACAATATCAATACAGGCTTACCAGGATTTATCAGTTCATTAGGTTCCGCCAATCTCTTAATGATTCTGCCTGATACAGGACTAACTATTGTCGCATACTGCCGATTGAATGTGGCTATATCTAAGTCTGCTTGGCCAACGGCGACTAAGGTGGTAAGATCTTGTATCTGCTCCAATGTGGCGGCGCCATCATTATACATATTGGTGACTCTTAGTAGATCACGCTTGGATTTTTCTACTGCTCTTTCAGCTTTAAGAACTTGAGCATCGATCTCATTGGTTCTGATTTTAGCAAGGTGTTGACCCTTTTTCACATAATCTCCTTCATCAGCACTGATCTTGGAGATGATCCCGCCTATTTTAAAAGAAAGTTTTATGTCCTTATCAGACTGCAGCCGACCTATAGCATAGATAGGTATCGGCTCAGTCGACTTATTGATCTTCTGGGTACGGACGATGGTATAGTTTTTCTTGATGATACCTTCGTTGATATCATCTATATTTTCTTTGCATCCTCCTATCGCAAAGAGCATTATGACTGATAAGAAGATGAGATTGTTACTTGTCATTACCTAGATAGTTCTTTGTCTAATTTGGCTAATTGAGATAAATAGTCATGGGCTAAAATCACCTTAGAAAGTTTAGCAGTTGATAGTTGATTTTGTGCTTGCAGCAACTCGATCAACAAGGCATTATTATTATCATATTTGGATTTGATAATATCATAACTCTGTTGAGCATTCTTGATGGCAGAAGATTGGGCGTTAAGCTGTGCTTGCAGACTATTGAGTCCTAAGTAGGCTTGGAGCACATCGAGTTCGATTTTCTGTGTTAATTGAGCTTTGTTGTTGTCCAATATTTCTTTGTCGATCTTCAATTCTTGTATCCGTTGCTTTCGCAAACCACCATCAATGATATTCCATGACAGGCCAAAACCAAGAGTATACAATGGGCCTCCCAAGTCAAAGTCAAAGTCTTCAGCTTGATATCCTAACCCTGCTGTTACTCCGAGATTTGGATTTTTATTTTTTGAAATGCGCTCAATGTTTAAGTCATTAATATGTTGGCCTGCAGCTATTTGATCAAACTCTATTCTTGTGTTTGCTGCTTCTTCTTGTAATTGTTCTATTGCCGATATTTTTCTCTCCAGACGTTCTGATAAAGTAGTATCTATGGTGATTACTTCATTGAAGTCTCTATTGAGGAGTAGGTTAAAGTAAGATTCTGCCAGTTTTTGTTGCTCTTCTATCAAAGCCAGTTCTTTCTGGAGTGTAGACAATTGAAATTCAACTTCCGTTATGACATTTTCTGTCGCCTTATCGTATTTGACTAATGTTTTATTGAATTCTAACAACTCTGATAGTAGTCCCTTATTTTGTTGAATGATCTTTTTCCCATGGTGACTTTTTAGTATGTTGTAATAGGCAGTCTTCACTTGATAAATAATCTCTCGCTTGGTGATGACTTGATCCAAGGCATTAAGCTTTGCTAATTCCTGTTTGATTAGTTGATTGTATTTTAAGTTGCTATTGACTAAGGGTTTGGATATTGATAATTGGGCATCTAAAAAATTGTTAGGAGTGAGTTGGATACGTTCATTTTCTAAATTTGTAGGAAACGATTGGGTACCACTGATGGCATTTAGCGCCTCATATGTTGGATTAAAAAGGTCTCCTATCGGAAAAGAAAGTACTCGACCTCCTCGTGCAAATAGATAGCTACTATTGAGATCAATTTGAGGGTTCCACAGTTTATTTGCCTGAATGATTTGAGCATTGCTCTTTTCCACATGTAAAAAATCCTTTTTAATCGATAAGTTTTCTTTTATGGCTATGTCTATGTAGTCATCTAAAGTTGTCGCTTGAGCGCACAGGTTCAGGATGGAGTGTGTAATGAATAATATTGAGAACAGCGTTTTGGCCATTAGTGGGGTCTTCATTTCAATTATATGTGAAGATATATGGACTTCATAGGAAATTATGCCTTCTTTAGGTTGAATCATCTATTTATTGTATCAGATGGTTCACTGGAGGGACGAAACTACATGTAGATTATGGGCTAATTATTTTAAAAATAAAAAGTTTGGCCGAGTTACTAACATGGGGCAAATAATTCAAAATAATTCAGAGCACATTGGCGAAAATGTGTTTTCTTCGCACCTTATCATTGAAGATTTGAAATGACAGCAGAGATACATACAGAAAAAGGATTAATGAAGGTTTCATTTTATTCTGACGATGCGCCTAAGACCGTGGATAATTTTGTAAGCCTTGCAAAAAAAGGTTTTTACAATGGATTGACATTTCATAGAGTCATACCTGATTTTGTCATCCAAGGAGGATGTCCTAATGGCACAGGGGCTGGAGGTCCTGGATATCATATCGATTGTGAATTAGATGCCGATAATCAATACCATGACAGGGGAGTTCTATCCATGGCTCATGCAGGTCGCAATACTGGAGGATCTCAATTTTTCATATGTCATAGTAGAAATAACACTTCTCATCTAGATCGCAATCATACGTGCTTTGGTAAAGTCACTGAAGGGCTTGATATAATTGATGATATCAGGGCCGGTGATAGAATAGAAAAAATAGATATAATAGAAGATTAATTGATAGGAGAGGCCATTTCAGAAACCGATTTTAATTCTGAGGCCTTTCCTTGTTTTATTGATTTACAAAGTATCTCTAATTAATAAGATCAGTGCCGTATTGGGCACCACTACATATCTTTCTTTATTAAAGATCATTTCATAAG
>CAZJHC010000049.1:0-14828 GCA_964545645.1 uncultured Saprospiraceae bacterium | reverse complement strand
TCAAGGCATACGGCGTAGATACGGTTCTCACATCTGGTGCTCCTGGCAAAGCCATCAATCACCTGGATAGATTATATCAAATAAATCAATGGTCTAAGGACGATATACATATACTTGTCGGCGGAGGAGTGATGCCAGAGAATGCTACGACAATCCTCCGAAAAACAGGTATTATTCATCTGCATGCTAGTCTAAATGTTGCTAGCGCCTCTTATGCTGCGACCGAAAAAGTCCAACGTCTAAAGCGTCTAATTGAATCCTGAGACGGGCATATTTATAGTCTAATCACCCATTTTTATGAGTTGTTGTAAAAAATGTTGTTATCTATTATTCATGACTACAATCATGTTGTCATCATGTGACAATCACAAGCATAACAAAGGTCACAACCATAGTCAGCAGCATGACAGCGAGGGACATAATCACGATCATCATGGACAAGCCAATGCGCATATGCATGGCTCATCTTTCGAAGAATTAGTAGAACGGTTCGAATCGCCCAAACGAGATACCTACCAGCAACCGCAGAAAGTGATGGACTACTTGGGTGACGTGCGTGGAAAGAAAGTCATGGATATCGGAGCAGGGACTGGATACTTTAGTTTCAAACTGGCAGATGCTGGAGCATCAGTGATAGCGGCAGATGTTGATGATCAATTTCAAAGATATATAGGTGATAAAAAAAACAAACTTGGATATAGCGTTGATCAAGTATCTCTACGGAAGATCCCTCGTAATTCACCATCATTAGCAACTGGTGAAGTTGACATAGTCCTCATGGTCAATACTTATCATCACATAGAGGATCGTGTGCCGTACTTTGCCCTGGTTAGGAGTGGTCTTAAGAGTGGAGGCTCACTAATCGTTATCGACTTCTTTAAGAAGGACGTGCCTGTAGGTCCTCCTGCAGAGATGAAAATAGCTTCGTCACAGGTGATGTCCGAGCTCAAAGAAGCTGGCTTTAGCTCATTTGATCTGAATGTGGACCTACTGCAGTATCAATTTATATTGAGGGCTCAGTAATAGTCTTCATCGAATGATTCCTACATAATGATCATTACATCGAGCACTTACTACTCCACTTTATCAAAAGCCTTACTCGCAAAGCGATAGAGCATATAGCATACGATGGTGATAACAATCAATCCAGGTATACTGCCCAATGGCCTATCGGCAATAGCCAAAATATCTCCTCGCTGATAGATTGCAACAGGAATTGCTAATAATATTCCAACCAAAGCCTCTCCAGTAATCAATCCCGAAGCAAAGAGTAATCCTGTACTCTCACTATTCTGTGTGCTGGCTTTAACATCCGTAACCTTGGACTTATTACTGGATTGATACTTGGTGACGGCCCATGCGATTAGTCCACCAACCATGATAGCACTGTCCAGCTCAAATGGTAGATATATACCTACAGCAACCGCCAATACCGGAATCCTAAAATCTGACCCTCTTTTTTCTTGGTAAATATCGAGCAGGATAATGGCGACACCGATAGCCATACCTGCATAGATCATAGGCCAAGGTAGATTTCCGCTGAATACACCTTCAGCCACACTTTGCATCAAGGTTGCTTGAGGAGCCGTCAGTGAGTCTGGATTGGCTTCCGTCGCAGGGCCAAATCCATAGGCGCTTAATAATAACTGTAAAACCAATGGCATTACCAATGCGGCACTTACAACGCCAACCATTTGCATGATTTGTTGCTTTTGTGGCGTGGCTCCGAGTATATGTCCCGCCTTAAGGTCTTGCATATTGTCTCCTGCGATGGCAGCAGCACAGCAAACCACTGCGCCGATTAGTATCGCAGCTGCTGGTCCCTTCTCCGATTCGCCACCTAAAATCAGGAGCAATATCAATGAAGCTGTAAGTATGGTAGCAATCGTCACTCCGGATATCGGATTGTTTGAACTTCCGACTAATCCAGCCATATAACCTGCAACAGCAGAAAACAAGAATCCTGCAATCACCATAAATATAGCCATCATGCCTGAGATCACTACATCATGTATCTCCCTGAGATATATAATGAAAACAGGAACTATCATGATGGCTATGGCAACCATAACCCATGACATGGGCGTATCTCTTTCTGTCCTCTTGAGTTCGGACATATCTACTTTATTTCTTAGAGCTGCCATACCGCTCTTGGCAGCAAAACCGATTGAGCTACGCAACTTAACAAGCGCCCAGAGGCCACCTACAACCATCGCCCCTACCCCGAGATATCTGATCTGTGAGGTCCAGATACCCCAGCCAACATCTATGGCTTCTTGACCAGATCCAATGCTGATATCATTAGCTATAATATGCCACGGAATCGCAATCCACCAACTAATCACCCCACCAGCGAATACTAAAAAAGCAATCCTAAGGCCTACGATATATCCGACACCGATCAATGCTGGTGATAGGTTCAATCCCATATAGCCATAGAGCTTACCACCGAGGGCACTAGCCCCTTCGCTGACACCAGCCCATAGTCTCAATCCTGACTCAGATAGCTTAACCACGGCACCAATGATGGACCCGATCAATAGAAACTTAACGGCAGATCCTCCTTTTTCACCGGTCTTAAGAACTTCAGAGGTGGCAACACCTTCTGGAAATTGTAACTTTTGTTCTACGATGAGTGCCGACCTGAGAGGTACGGTAAACAAGACACCTAACACACCACCACTTAAAGCAATCAATACAGTCTCCCAATAGTTGAACTCAGTCCAATATCCCATTAAGACCAATGCTGGAATGGTAAAGATCACACCAGCAGCCACTGATTCCCCAGCTGATGCTGCGGTCTGTACGATGTTATTTTCGAGGATATTATGATTCTTGAATAGGCGTAAGATGGCCATAGACATCACCGCTGCAGGAATCGATGCTGATACCGTCATACCTGCAAATAAGCCTAAATAGGCATTAGCCGCAGATAAGATCATTGATAACAAGGCTCCCAAGACAAAGGCTTTTATCGTTGTCTCTGGCAACTTTACATCATGTGGTATATAGGATTTATGTTCGCTCATGTTATATGATTATTGGACGTCGCCCATCCATTTTTTAAGTAGAGGAGATAAGAGAATTAATAATATACCAACGCCTATGCCCGAGTAGACGAAGTTCATAAATAGGTCTGGCATTTGGTTCAAATCTTCTGGATCAAAGCGTCCTGCGACTAGTCCAGCGACTAAGTTGCCTGCAGCAGTTCCGACGAACCACATCCCCATCATCTGACTCACGTATCTCCTTGGAGCCAACTTAGTCATGGTGCTCAATCCAACAGGACTCAGACACAGCTCCCCGCAAGTATGTAAGAAGTAAGCCGCAATTAAGAAAAAAGCTCCAGCTTTTAATCCTTGAGCAGCGACTCCAGCAGCAACTACCATGAGATAGAATCCAATCCCGACAAGGATCAGACCGATAGCAAATTTGATCGGAGTTCGAGGATTCAAGTTCCTCGCTGCTAAGCTAACCCACAGTGCACCAAATACTGGTGCTAAGGTGATCAAGAAGAAAGGATTTATCGATTGAAACCACGAGGCAGGCATATCCCAACCCATGATATTCTTATTAGTGAAGTCTCTTGCAAATAGGTTAAACGAAGAACCATGTTGTTCAAATCCTGACCAGAAGACCGCAGCACAAATAATCAGCAAGAATATAACCGCTACTTTTTTCTTTTCATCTTGATTTAATCCACCCGCTATAAAGACATAACCAAAATAGGCCAATGCCACAATACAGATAAGTATGATGGTTGCCTCAGCTAACCCAGTAGCTGTGAATATATCTATGGCCCCAATAAATTGGAGAAGTGCTAACAAGCCCACAGTCCCTAATGCAATTAATCCAGCTAACTTTGAATTTCCTGTGGATTCAAATTCGGCTTTGTCTTCTTGGATATTAGGTTTGAGGCCGATCTCTCCTAAGTTGTGCGCCATCATACGATATTGAGCTAAACCGAAGGCCATCCCAACACCGGCAATGGCAAAACCAAGGTGCCAATTGACATTCTCGGCAAAATATCCACATACTAATGGTCCTAAAACAGCGCCTACATTGATCCCCATATAAAAAATATAGAAACCAGCATCTCTCTTTGCTGCTTCATCTTTCCCATAGAGATCCCCAACTATCGCACTTACATTAGGCTTTAATAGTCCAGTCCCAACTACGATGAATATAAGACCGATAAAAAATGATATTTCGTTAGGTATGGCTAAGATGAAATGGCCAATCATAATGACTATCCCACCGTACCAGATCGCTTTTCGAGCTCCAATTAACCTATCCGCTATCCATCCTCCAGGCAATGCAAGTAGATAGACAAAACATGTGTAAAGACCATAAATGGCCCCAGTTGTTTCTTCGGTAAATGCTAATCCACCTTCTGCCAAGGGAGTTGTCATAAATAATACCAAGAGGGCTCTCATACCGTAGTACGAAAATCGCTCCCACATCTCAGTAAAAAACAAGGTAGAAAGGCCTATAGGATGGCCAAAAAAAGTCTTACTCATTAGATAGGTTTATGTAATTGATTGCCCTAAAAATAGATTTTTAGTTTAATACTTAGACATTATACAGAATACAAGCAAAGATTTAAAGTTACTAACAGACAATTATTTTTAGTTGAGAAGCTCTGGCTCATCCAACTTAAGCTCCCAGTCCGATGCCTTCAGGATCCATCTGAGCATATCAATCAATTCTTTTTTTTGTTCTTCAGATTGTAGGAATAGGTCGCTTTCTTCTGCTTTCTCTCTTATAAAATCTTTGGCTTCGTTACCCATCTTAGTTATATCATCATCGGAGATCATGTTGAATAGGCCATTCTCAAAATCATAGCTTTTGACATCATGCTCTATGGTTAATATTTGTGGTTGGAGTGAGCCATCTATCTTTAGTGTTTTGTTGTCTTCATCTATAATGAAATTGATCGTTTCAAAATCATATCCTACTGATACCTTAGCATTGACTTGTACCAAGGCTTTTTTTCTAAAAGGCCATAGATCAGCAACTATGTGGTTTTCATAATTATAGATTTCACTGAAATTTCCTTCTACAGTAACGAGCTTGAATACACGTTCTACTCGATCCAATAGAATAGTAGAATCTACTTGTTCAATCCCATTAAACTTAGTCCAACTCTGGTATGCGGAGAACAATCCGTAGCACGCCAGAACAGTCAGGATGACCAACAAAATATTTTTAATGCTTGACCACATTGATAGTAGAACGCAATGGAGTCAGATTCACGTATATATGCATATAAATGAATAGGATAAAGTCAAAATAACATCGTGTTGATAATTGCTTAACAATCCATATCATTAAATTAATATATGGAAGTTACTTTTGCTGCGAATTTTAAATTCTACAATTAAAACAACCATATGAGAAATTATTTACTCCTTTTATTAATGCTCTTACTTGAGATTGGGTTGTCCGCCCAAGGTTCGACTACATCCTCCATGAGAGGTCGAGTTACTGAAGTTGGAAATGAAGGTGTATTTGGAGCAAATGTAACTGCGGTCCATACTCCAACAGGCACATTCTACGGTACGTCTACTGACTTAGACGGATCTTATCGCATAGATAATATGCAGGTAGGAGGACCTTACACATTGACATATTCCTTTGTAGGATTAGAGGATGTAGTGGTCACTAATATATCACTACGACTAGGTGAGCGATATACCAAAGACATAGAGATGGGCTCATCAGCGCTACAATTAGATGAAATATTAATTACCGCTGCTGCAGGTTCATTAGGTGGATCTACTGGTGCTAGCACCCAGATATCCACAGATGATATCGAAGCGATGCCTACACTGAATCGTAACGTATCTGACTATACCAGACTAACCCCACAAGCCAATGGCAATTCTTTTGCCGGGACCAATAATCGATTCAATGCCATATTTGTTGATGGTGCTGTCAATAATGATGTATTTGGTCTTGCTGGTCAGGGTACCAATGGAGGTCAAACAGGAATTGCCCCTTTTAGCATTGATATTATTGATCAGATTCAGGTTGTTTTATCTCCTTATGACGTTTCATTCGGTGGTTTTGCAGGCGCAGGCATTAATGCTGTAACCAAATCAGGAACAAATGAGCTGAAAGGTTCGGCCTATTACTTTTTTCAAAATCAAAACTTGGTCGGTAAGACACCAGGAGAATTGGCGGAGAGATCAGGTATCGATGATGATGATAGATCAAGAGTAGCCGATTTTTCTAAAAAAACTTATGGCGCTTCTTTAGGAGGAGCATTGGTCAAGGATAAATTATTCTTCTTTACTAATGTTGAGTTACAAGGTGATGTGACTCCATCGCCAGGCCAATTAGACTTGTATACAGCCGAGGATTCTCGTGCATCTTCAGCTGATCTTGAAAACCTACGCAATACATTGATCAGTCAGTATAATTACGATCCAGGCACATTTAATGATGTCCAAGATCAATTAGACGGTGTAAAAATATTCGGTAAATTAAACTATAACTTAAGCGACAAGCACAAGTTAGTCTTAAGACATCAATATACTAAAGCAGAGCAATTCAATCGTAACGCAACAAACCCAGACAGGGTTAATTTTTCTAACAATGGGGTATTCTTCCCTAGTACGACTAACTCATCTGCTTTTGAGATTAACTCTTCATTTGGGACCAAGTCATCTAACAAACTGATTATAGGTTATACCTCGGTCAATGATGATAGAGGTTCTCTGGGTTCGGACTTTCCATATGTTAGCATAGATGATAATTCTAATGGTTCTATTCAGTTTGGTACTGAGCAATTTTCAACGGGTAATCTCTTAGAACAAAAGATCCTAAGTATCACTGATAACTTCAAACTATATAAAGGAAAGCATACCTGGACGTTTGGAACTCACAATGAATTTTATGATATCAGAAATGTATTCATCAGACAAAATTTTGGATCATATAGGTTTGATAGCTTAGATGATTTCTTGACTGGTCAACCTGCTACTCAATATGACAGATCTTATTCATTAATTCCAGGAGATCAAAATGTTCTTGGGGACGACTCTCAAGCTGCGGCAGATTTCAATGCGATTCAATTAGGATTCTATGCTCAGGATGAGATTGAGATTAACGATAAGTTGAAGATTACAGCAGGTTTAAGATTGGATATCCCTGTGATCACTTCTGATCCAGTTGTTCCAAGTTCATTCGAGTCTACGACACTTCCTGCTATACAGGCGCAGTATGACATAGCGGAAAACATTACACCTGGACAAGCTCCTCAAGGTCAATTGATGTGGAGCCCTAGGATAGGATTTGAATATCTACCAGACGGTACTAGACAGAGCTTAATAAGAGGTGGAATCGGAATATTCACCAGTAGAGTTCCTTTCGTATGGCCAGGAGCCATGTTTAATAATAATGGTCTTACAGTAGGAGGCGTAGATGAGCGAGGTATTGATGAGCCAATATTATTCAGACCAGATCCCGCTAATCAGTATGTAGATGGTAACTTTAGTACGCCATCTGGACAGATGGACTTATTCGCTGATAACTTCAAGTATCCTCAAGTACTTAGAGGTAATTTAGCCTATGAGCGAGCACTACCTGGAGGTTGGAACATCTCTTTAGAAGGGATCTACACCAAAACCTTGAATAACGTCCTTTATCAGAATGTCAATTCTGATAATACAGTAGATTTTACTTGGACAGGATCTCCTGATAATAGGCCAGTATTTACTAGGACTAATATTGACAATGATTATACTGCCATATATGTAGGCTATAATACAAGTCAAGGATACACTTATAATATAACGGCTGCTGCAGACAAAGTTTTTGATTTTGGTTTAAGCGCTAATCTATCCTATACATATGGAGATGCTACGGCAATTAACGAAGGAACATCTTCGCAAAACTCTTCGCTATGGCGAGGCCAGGTTAACATCAATGGTAGAAATGAAGCGATACTCGGCAGATCAGATTTTTCTGCTGGGAGCAGAATTCTTGGTATCTTGAACTATCGACACAAGTGGAATGATAGCGGCTCATCTGCTACCACTATTTCTTTGTTTTATGATGGATCATCCGGCAGTGCCTTTTCTTCCGTTTATTCTAGAGGAAGTGGAGATAGCCGTAACATTAACAATGAAGCCGGTAGTACTAGTAGAAACAGATCATTAATCTTTGTGCCAGCAGATGCCTCACAGATCAACTTGATAGATTATACTCTATCTAGTGGAGTCGTGGTTACTGCAGCGCAGCAGTGGGAAAATCTTGATGCACTGATTTCTGCAGATGCGTCACTAGATTCTCGTAGAGGACAGTATGCAGAGAAAAACAGCTCAAGATTACCGTTCGTACATATGTTGGACTTGGCAATACGTCAGGACATAGGCACCAATGTTGGAGGCCGAAACCACAAACTTCAGTTGTCTCTTGATATATTCAACTTAGGTAACTTCTTAAATAAAAATTGGGGTACAAGATATACTGTACCTGGAGGAAATCCTTATAACGAGCTGATCCAGTTTGAAGGATATGATGCTGATGGAACTACTCCTCAATTCACATATAGAGATGAGGATTTAGGAACCGATAGACTTAATATTTCTGATTTCTCTTCTCGATGGAGTGGAAGGTTAGGTATCAGATATATATTTGACTAATAACTATATTCGTTAAACATACAGGAGGCTCATCAAATGATTTGGTGAGCCTCTTTTGTTTTAGACCACTTTTTGATGCGAGGTGAAAATTGAGGGTTCTCTTAAGAATCGCAAATATTTGATCCCTGTCAACTCTTATCTTCCTATAGCTTTATAGTCATGAGAAATAATATCTTAACAGAAGAACATTTGCTCTTTAAAGAAGCAGTTGAAACCTTCCTAAAAAAAGAAGCCGTACCCTACGAAGATCAGTGGGAAGAGAATGGTATTGTAGACAGAGATATCTGGACCAAAGCGGGGCAGATAGGTATGATCTGCATGGATATGCCAGAAGAATATGGAGGCATGGGCCTTAAAGACTTTAGATATAATGCCATTGTAACCGAGACTATGGCACAACTGGGTGTTAACGGCCCTGGATTTGTGCTCCAAAACGATGTTATGGCCCCATACTTTGAGACTTACTTCACCCAAGCTCAAAAAGACAAATGGTTGAGAGGAATTGTCTCAGGGGAGATAATCACTGCTATCGCCATGACCGAGCCCAATACAGGTAGTGACCTTGGCGGCATCAAGTCTACAGCAATAGACAAAGGCGATTACTACTTACTGAACGGTTCAAAGACTTACATCACTAATGGCATATTAAGCGATCTGATCATCGTCGTTGCCAAAACCGATCCTGATGCAGGATATGGAGGGTTTAGTCTGTTGCTTGTAGAGAGAGGGATGGAGGGATTTGAAAGAGGTAAGAATCTCAAAAAGATAGGACTTAAATCTCAGGATACTGCAGAGCTATTCTTCAGAGATGTCAAGGTGCCAAAAGAAAATCTGTTGGGAGAGGCTGGGCAAGGTTTTTATTATCTTATGAACAATTTGCCCCAAGAGCGACTCTCTATAGCTGTCGGGGCACAGGCAGGTGCAGAGAAGGCCTTGCAGCTTACTCTTGATTATGTCAAGGAACGAAAAGCCTTTGGAAAGCCCATTGGGAAATTTCAAAATTCTCGATTCAAAATGGCCGAAATGCAGACGGAGATAACGATTTCAAGGACTTTTGTAGATGAATGCATCATGGAGCTCAATGAAGGCACTCTAACCAATGAGAAAGCATCTATGGCTAAATACTGGGTGACAGATCTGCTTGATAAAGTAGTAGATGAATGCCTTCAACTACATGGTGGCGCTGGGTATATGTGGGAATATCCCATAGCTAAGGCATACGCCAATGCTCGCATTATGCGGATCTTCGGAGGGACCAATGAAATCATGAAGGAAATAATTGGGAGATCTATGGGACTCTAAAGCTATTTGTTCCTCCTTGATTTCTGTATGTATCAATTAATTCTTAATAATTTCCAAGTGCAGTTTTTGGTATTTACTATATTTAAGACACTCAAATAAGTATATGGAATCCTTTTTAGACTTTTTCGAGCAGATGCCTTCCTGGCAAAAACTTTTGTGGATAGTTATTTGCCTCTCATTTAACTGGATAGGTGAAGCCATAAAACCATTATTTAGTTTTGATTATAAAAAGCTCAAACACATAGGAACCAACCTCGTTTTTCTTGCAGTAGATCTTGGTATTAATGTTCTATTTGGTCTTGCTACGATCGGCATTATGATCTGGCTTAGCAACAACCAAGTTGGGCTATTATACTTAGTAGACTTGCCTCTTGTTATAGAGCTTTTGTTGGCCATTATGTTTTTGGATTTTATGGCTCAATACTTTGTCCATTATCTATTGCACAATGTCCCATGGATGTGGAGATTGCATATGGTTCATCACAGTGATACCCACGTAGATGCTACTACTGCGACTAGACATCATCCAGGAGACTATGTGTTGAGAGAAGTCTTTTCGCTCATTGCCATCATAATTGGAGGCATTCCATTAGCATATTATCTATTCTACAGAATTCTGACGGTATTTTTTGCCTACTTCGCTCATGCGAATATCAGTCTGCCAAAATTTTTGGATCGAAGCCTAAGCTACATAATTGTAACTCCCGATATGCATAAGTTTCATCATCACTTTGAGCGTCCGTGGACCGACACCAATTTTGGCAATATTTTTTCATTTTGGGATAGAATGTTTGGCACAATGACTTACGACAATCCCAAAGAGATTATATATGGATTAGATGTTGCTGACGACAGTCGAGATTTAGACTTACTATACCAATATGGTCTTCCTTGGAATAAGTCTATCAAGACTGATAAAAAAAGTTGGATGTTTTGGGTTAAAGAATAAATAAGCAATGAAAAAGAAACACCGCACTAGCCAAAAGGATAAAAATCAATTCATCCAATCTCTATTGGCTGATATGCGATCGTTTCAGCATATGCTCGATCACGATTGGTTTGAAGATGACATCATAAGGATAGGCGCCGAACAAGAATTGGTCATAGTAGACAAAGAGAGTTACACTCCGGTCAATCTTGGTCCTAAGATCATCGATAATAATCCTGATTATGAATGGTTAGTGAATGAACTCGCTCAGTTCAATTTGGAGATTAATCTTAAGCCCCAAGTGTTTCAGGATAAGGCTTTGACGCTGATGCAGCAAGAGTTAGAACAAAACCTTTCGACAGTTGATAAATTGCTCGCTAAGGACAATGCAGGATATATCTTAACTGGTGTACTACCTACCTTGCGCAAGTACCACTTAGATCTTAAGAACTTAACGCCCAAAGAACGATACTTTCAGCTCATGGAGGCAATACATGGCGAGCTCAGAGGAAATTCTTTTGAGCTAAGACTAGTGGGCATCGATGAGTTATTGGTCCGGCATGACTCTCCATTATTAGAAGCTTGCAATACGAGCTTTCAGGTACATCTACAGGTGTCTGCTGATGATTTTGTCCCCTTTTACAATGTAGCCTTGGCCCTTACGGCTCCTTCCATTGCCATCTCTTCTAATTCTCCTCTGGTTTTTGGTAAGAGACTGTGGCACGAAACACGAATCGCACTGTTTCAACAAGCCATAGACACTCGCAAAACTCTAGATCATATGAGACAGATGAGCCCTAGAGTAACCCTCGGAAATGGATGGATTCAAAACTCTGTAATGGAGATATTCAAGGAAGACTTAGCAAGATTTAGAATATTGATGCATGATGCCCCCGGGGAGAACTCTTACAATCAGATAAGAAAAAATAAAGTCCCTAAGCTTAAATCTCTCCAGTTGCATAATGGCACCATCTATCGATGGAATAGACCCTGCTATGGCATCAGTGACACTGGCAAACCGCATCTAAGAATAGAAAATCGTGTGTTCCCGTCTGGACCTACTACTCTTGACGAAATGGCCAACACTGCCTTTTGGCTTGGAGCCATGATAGGAGTCAAAGAAGAGTATGGTGATATAACTACTCAAATGTCTTATGAGGACGTTAGAGATAATTTTGGCAAGTCAGCCCGATTTGGTATTGATTCAAAATTCACCTGGTGCAAAGATCAAAAGATCAATGCCCGAGAATTGATCATCAAAGAGCTCTTGCCTCTAGCAAAAAGTGGGCTCGAAAAAATGAACATCTCTAGCGACGATATTTCGAAGTATTTGGATGTTATCGAGCAGAGAGCAGAAAAGCACATGACCGGTGCCAGATGGCAACTAAGAAATTTCACCAAGCTGTCTAAACAAGCCAATAATAAAGATGAAGCCTTGAATATATTGACCGAGTCAATGTATGAACAGCAACAAAAAAATCTGCCAGTACACCTCTGGTCAGAACCTGAGTATAACGATTACAAAAATTACAAACCAGAAAACCAGACTGTAGCAGAGTTTATGGAGACAGACCTCTTTACTGCTCAAAAGACTGATCTCGCTGAACTCGTTACTTTTCTTATGACATGGAAGGATCTCGACCATATGGCCGTAGAGAGCAAAAAAGGAAATCTTGTAGGTCTTGTTTCTCTCAAAAAAGTAACTCAGGAAATACTGAAAACAAAGCAGAGTAAAAAATCTAAAAGCCTCCTGGTAAAAGATGTAATGCAACCCGACCCTGTAACCATTAAGCCCGATAAATCAATTAAAGCGGCACTACAGCTTATGAGTGATCATAACATCAGCTGCCTTCCTGTGATCTTTAAAAAAGAACTGGTAGGAATCATAAGTCAAAAACATCTGCTCGGTATCAATAAGAGTCTTATGCGCAGATTAGGATAGAATAAGATATGCTCCTATGAAGATCACTTCTAAGCTTCCTCAAGTAGGCACCACCATATTTACCATTATGAGTAAAATGGCTACAGAGTATAAAGCGATCAATCTCTCTCAGGGTTTTCCAGACTTTCCTGTAGACCAACAACTCAAAGATCTAATTAATCACTACGTTCAAAAAGATTATAACCAATATGCCCCTATGGCAGGAGTCCCAGAACTCAGAGAAGCCATCCAAAATAAGGCATCCCTACTGTATGATCGCGAACTGCACATAGACAACAATATAACCATAACCAATGGGGCAACAGAGGGCATCTATAGTGCCATAACAGCCCTTATATCTCCAGGAGATGAGGTCATCACCTTTGAGCCTGCTTATGATAGTTATGGCCCTGCCATACAAGTCAATGGAGGTGTAAATATTCCAATAAGTCTAGAAGCCCCTGAATTCTCAATCGATTGGAGTATGGTGTCAGATAAGATCACTTCACGTACCAAAATGATCATTATTAATACTCCTCATAATCCAACTGGCTCTATACTAACTAGGAATGACTTAGAAAATCTTGATCAACTCACTCGTAATACAGAAATATTAGTTCTATCAGACGAGGTGTATCAACACCTCATATATGATCAGCAGCGTCATGAGAGTGTATTACGTTTTGATAGCTTATTCGATCGCAGCATCGTAACCATGTCCTTTGGTAAAACTTTTCATGCGACAGGATGGCGCATTGGATATGTTATCGCTCCAGAGGCCATCACTGCGGAGATACGCAAGGTGCACCAGTTCAACACCTTCAGCATAAATCGCCCTCTTCAGCACGCTTTAGCAGATTATCTAGCAGAACCAAATCACTATCTAACTTTACCAGATTTTTTTCAAGCCAAGAGAGATCTTTTTCAACGGGCTATATCTAACAGTCGGTTTAACATAATTCCGAGCAGAGGGACCTATTTTATGCTTGCCTCATATAGCAAGATATCAGACTTGGGCGATCAAGAATTCGCAAGATGGATGACTCAAAACAAAGGAGTAGCAGTAATACCTATTTCTTCTTTCTATACCGATGGTAAAGATCAAAAAATTATAAGATTTTGCTTTGCTAAAAGCGACCCGCTCCTGCTACAAGCAGCTGCATTAATCAATCAAATATGACCAGAGGACTGACCGTAACCTTAGTACAATCCGACATTGCTTGGCAGGATTCTGAACGCAACATTGACGCTTTTGATCAAAAAATTGATCAAATTTCAGATTCAACTGATTTGATCATTCTACCAGAAATGTTTACAACAGGTTTTACCATGAATGCGAGCAAGCTAGCCGAGACTATGAATGGGAGCAGCGTCAACTGGATGAAACAGAAAGCGTATCAAAAAAGCGCTGCAATCATAGGCAGTCTAATCATTGAAGAAGCTGGCCAATACTACAATAGGCTTATCTGGATGAACCCCGATGGTTCCGTAAACAAATATGACAAAAAGCATCTCTTTGCAATGGCCGAAGAAGATAAGTACTATAGTCCTGGCAAGGATAAACTGATCGTTTCATACAAAGGCTGGAATATCTGTCCTTTAGTATGTTACGATCTTAGGTTTCCCGTGTGGTCCAGAAATGTCAATTTACAATACGATCTCCTGATTTATATCGCCAGCTGGCCTAACAGGAGAGCTTATGATTGGAATACCCTGCTGCGAGCTCGTGCTATCGAAAACCAATCCTATGTCATAGGCGTAAACAGAATAGGTTCAGATGGCAATAGTCTTCCCTATAATGGTGATAGCTGTATCATAGATCCAGGGTGGAATCAAACGCTCTTTCATCATGCTAACACAGAAATCACCTACACTACCACTTTGTCTTATACGCACTTAATCAAGGTTAGAGACAAGCTTCCATTTAGCAAGGATGCGGACAGATTTAATGTAATTAATAACAATTAAAGGCCTCATTTTAGCTCCTCTAATTCCCTTGAGCCAATTAAATCTTATGATTATAGTT
>CAZJHC010000048.1:0-14947 GCA_964545645.1 uncultured Saprospiraceae bacterium | reverse complement strand
CATAGATAGAAAAGAAGGATTTATAGGGACTTCCCTCAAAAAAGAAGAATTTGTTGCGAACTGCTCAGATATAGATGACATCATTGTATTTAAAAAGGATGGCACTTTTCAGGTTAGTAGGATAGGGGATAAGATCTTTGTTGGCAAAGGGATCATCCATGCCCATGTCTGGAAGAAAGGCGACGAGCGCACAACTTACAATATGGTGTATGTCAATGCAGATAACGGTCGTGCCATGGCCAAAAGATTTAATGTATCTGCCATCACCAGGGACAAACCCTACGAATTGACAAAAGGTGGTAAGCGATCTAAGTTGATATATTTTCAAGCTCATCCTAACGGCGAAGCAGAGACTGTACAAGTGACCTTGACGCCAGGATGCACCGCCAAGAAGAAAGTGTTTGAATATGATTTTGGAGAATTAGCCATTAAAGGTCGAGGAGCAGGAGGTAACGTACTCACCAAGTATCCTGTCAAAAAGATCTCTCAAATATCTGTTGGTAAGTCTACTCTTGGTGCTATCAAGATATGGATCGATGAGGTTAGCGGTCGCCTTAATAAGGAAGAAAGAGGCAAGTATTTGGGAGAGTTTGATACTGGAGATCAGATCTTGGCGATATACAATAATGGCACTTATGAAATTAGAGAACCTGAATTAGAATCTAAGATAGAAGTTAATGCATTGAAAGAAGTTAGCAAAGTCAATGCAAATACGATCATCTCGGCAATGCATTACGATGGTGACAAGGGCTGGTCCATGGTCAAGAGATTTAGGATTGAGACCACAACGATCAATGACCGATTCAAGTTTATCTCAGAAGCTAATGGGTCCAAGCTGTATCTCGCTACAACGACTAACCCACCTATTGTGACATATACCTATAAGTCAGGTGGTGAACGCCAAGAGGTAGAACTTAATTTAGAGGACTTCATAGATGTCAAAGGCTGGAAAGCTATGGGTAATAAATTGGGAGAGTACAAGGTGCTATCCGTTAAATTGAAGCCCACAAAGGTCCTTAACAAACCTAAGCTAGTAGAAAAGAGCGAAGATGAGCCTATGGTTCAAAAAGAAGACAAGCCAAATACTGAAGATCCAGGGCTAAAACCTGGTGATACGATAGAGTTGGATTTTTAGATGTCTCACCGATACTTCTAGAAACATCTTTATATCACATACTCTACAACACTGGCAGCTATACTGACAAAGGCGGCGAGGCCAAGCGCCCACCAAAAGTTTTCTACTTCAAATTCAGGTAAAAACCAATCGGCTACTTGTATCAGTAGCGCATTGAGAAACCAATTGAAAATACCTATCGATAGGATGCCTAACGTAACTATTTTTAATACCGTTCCTAGAGTCATATCCAGTACAGCCACAACCAACATGACAACAACTGCTTGAGTAAAACTGGTGATGCTGATGCCTTTGAGCAATTTGCTTCCTAAGAAGAAAGCAACAGCATAAGCGAGTAATTTAATAATCCATTCCATAGGCTTAAGATAGCATTATTTAATAAGTTTAATACCCGTCGTATCGATGCTGATTAATCTTTGTTTATATAATGCGCCAATGGCTTTTTTAAATGCCTTCTTGCTCATCTTGAGTTCTTCTTTGATGTCATCTGGACTGGACTTATCGTGTAGCGCTATAAACCCATCATTATCTTCTAAGGCTTGGATGATTCGCTGATTATGATCACCGACTACTGCTCTATAGCCTAGAGGTTCCAGTGAAATGTCTATGCGATGATCTTCCCTGATTTTTTTGACATAGCCTTTCATTGGCTTACCAACGAATACATTTTTGAATATCTCATTATGATAAATGAGTCCTTCATAAATATGATTGATGATGACTTTAAAGCCAAGTTTGGTTTCCTCCCATATAATGAGATCCACTTCTTCTTTGAGATTTAGTTCTATGTCTTTTCTATCTAGGATACGCTCTACCCTCGTGGACCCTGTAGGTCTGTCCTCATTGTCGAGATACAGATAACAGATATGATAGGTGCCTGGGAGTATCTGCTCCGCTTGTTCATTATTGGGTACGAGGAGGTCCCTATCCAAGCCCCATTCCATAAATGCACCAAATGGAGCTATATCTGCGCACTTGAGTACGGCAAATTCATATAGATGAATCTTTGGCTTTCGAGTGGTGGCGATTAGTCTATTTTGACTATCGAGGTAGGTAAATACCTTAACTTGCTCACCCTCCGATAACTCTACCGAAATTTGATTTTTGGGGAGCAGTACTTCGTCTCCATCATGATCCTCAAGAAAGTATCCATGTTTACTTTCTTTGAAGACTTTCAAGTTGCTATGTTCACAGATCGCTATCATAAGTCACTTTTAGTTCGATGGTAGAGAATATGTTTTTTGAGTTGATCTGTTTCTATTAGGAATGCATCGTGACCAAAATCTGTTTCGATTTCTATGTACTTACTTACAGAGATGTTGTCAGCCAAAAACTGTTGCTCTATAACGGGGATCAATAGATCTGTACTAAATCCGATACAAAGCGTATCTGCCGTGATATCCGATAGGGCTTTTTCTGCACCTCCTCTGTCTCTGCCTATATTATGAGTGTCAAGCGCATGGAGTTGATGATAGTAACAGTATGGATCATATCTATCTACAAATTTGTCACCCTGATACCGCACATATGCTGCAGCTTTGAAGTCCCTGATTGTGGCGTCATCTGCCTCAGTCTGCCGGATCTTAAAAGAAGCATGTGATCGGTAGAAAGGCAAGGCAAACGCACGTGCACCTCTGAGTCCTCCTTTGCCACCATGCTCTTGACCAAAGGTTGGATCAGAATGCAAGGCTATACGTTGACTCTCATGGATACTGATGACCCACGGTGTCTCTTTAGCGGAGCAGCACATGAGAACTAGTTGATTGATTTGTTCTCTCATTGTATAGGCGATTTCCATCGCTACGTTGCCTCCACACGAACCTCCTATCACTAGGTCTATAGAAGTGATCTCTAAAGCACTCAGAAGAGCCAAATGAAGGTTGACAGTATCTCTAATAGTATAAAATGGAAAATCCAAAATGGATGTATCTGAACGGTCAATGCTTTTAGGACTCCAGCTACCATAAGGAGATCCCATATTGTTGATACAGATAATAAAATGTTGATCCGGGTCGAATACATTATCCTTTCCATAGAGGCCTGACCACCAATCATCTACCTTACTATTGGCAGTCAAGGCATGACAGACCAAAACAACATTTGATTTATCTAAATTGAGCTTGCCCGCAGTACTATAGCCTATAGGTATATCATTGATGACAATACCCGACTCTAAGTGAAATGGCTCCGATAGTATATGCGTCTTGATTTCCAAGGAATTATGCTGGATTTAATGCTTGTGCAATATCCGAAATAATATCATCTATATGTTCCAAGCCTACTGATATCCTTATGGATGTATCGGTTATTCCAGCTTTTTTTCTTTCATAAGGATTGAGCTTAGAATGAGTGGTTGTTGCGGGATGTGTGATGATCGTTCTACTATCACCCAGATTGGCTGTGATGCTGAGCATTTTTACTTTATTGATCATATTAAAGCACGTGGACTTATCACCAACAAGGTCACATGTGACGATACCTCCACCCATAGTCATTTGCGATTTGGCCAAGTCATACTGAGGATGGCCTGCCAGATGAGGATACCGCACAGTAGCTATCTGCTGATGGCCGTGGAGATACTCAGCAAGTACCAGAGCACTCTGACAATGCCGCTCCATACGTATCTCCAGAGTCTCCAGACTCTTGGATAGTAACCATGCATTGAAAGGGCTCATAGAGGCTCCTGTGCGTCTTAAAAAATTAAAGATCGGTTCTATAGCGTCTGACTTGCCGATGACTGCCCCACCCAATGATCTTCCTTGTCCATCTATCCACTTAGTAGCGGAGTGGATACTTATATCGGCACCCAGATCCAATGGTTTCTGCAATATAGGTGTAGCAAAACAGTTATCAACTACCAGGAGACTTCCATGTTTCTGACACAAGGCTGCCAACCATGTTATATCAATGAGTTCTAATCCAGGATTGGTCGGCGTCTCGATGAATACCATCTTGGGCGAGGTAGCTATCGCCGCCTCCCAAAGATCTACAGATGAACTATCTAAGAGAGTTGTCTTGATGCCCCATTCGGGTAGTATATTGTTGAGGATATAAGTACTATTTCCAAACAGTGAGTTGCCCGCTACGATATGATCTCCAGACTTGAGATGCGCCGCCATAGTATTGAAGATGGCCGCCATCCCAGAGGCAGTGACCACACCTGCATCGCCATGCTCCATAGCGCACAACTTGTCTATTAGCTCCGTAGTATTAGGATTAGAAAATCGAGAATATATATCACCTTCGCCCTCGCCTTTAAACATTGTCTCGGCATGCTCAGCATTGTGATATACAAAGCTTGATGTCATATATATAGGAGCTGAATGTTCCCTATGTGATGTCCTTGTGGATTGTATTCTTATTCCTTTCGTACTATCCTTCATCAGAGTGTGTCTGTTAGTCTACAGTTGTCAGATCATAACTATATACAATATCAATATCTGGATGTAGCGAAAAGTACACCGAGCAATATTTGGTCTCAGCCAGTTCTATTGCCTTGACCAACTTTTCTTCCTTGATTTTTCCTTTGAGTATGAAGTGTACATTCATCTTTTTGAATGGTGAGGGTGTACCTTCTATTCTCTCTCCAGTAAGTCTCATCTTGAACTGGTCTATACGTTGCCTTCCCCTGGTGAGGACATTGATAATATCTATAGCACTGCACCCTCCGAGACTGGTCATGAGCATTTGCATGGGCCTGAAAGCCGTTTCCCCAGCACCCAAGGACTTACTGCCGTCCATAAGAAGTACCTCACCACTTTCATTAGTAGCTTGCATGAGATAGGCATCGTCTATTCTTTCTACTATTATTTTCATGATTCTTTAGATTTCAATAATTCCAATCGCTCCAACATCAATTGAGTTCCTAAGTTGCCAACACTGCCAATATGTGTATGATCTATCACCTTTGGCGCTACAAAAGTGCCATTTTCTATTTGCAAACCTACCTTTTTATAGGCATCTCTGAACGACATTCCTTCTTGGACATATTGATTAACCAATTCTACACTGAACAAGTAATGATACTGTTTCTCATAGACTTTAGTCTCTCTGATGATCATGTTAGGAATGCAATGAGCTATCAGGTCGATGATCTCCATCATACTCTCTATGGCTGGAAAGATCAATTCTTTTTGCAACTGAAAGTCTCTATGATATCCTGACGGCAGATTACTCAACATCATAGATAGCTGTGCTGGCACTGCCATGAGCGTATTGCACTTGGCTCGGATTAACTCAAAGACATCAGGATTCTTCTTATGAGGCATGATCGATGATCCTGTGGTAAACTCTTTAGGAAGTGATAGGAATCCATAGTTCTCATTGGAAAACATACAGATATCCATAGACATCTTGTTGATACTGAGTGCCATCGTAGCTATGGCATTAGCGACCATAAGTTCTGTCTTGCCTCGACCTATCTGTGCGTTGATTGGGTTAACGCAGAGTCCTTCGAACTCAAGTTCTGTTGTGGTCTGAAATCGATCTAATGGTATCGATGATCCATATCCTGCAGCGGTGCCGAGCGGATTACGATTAATACATCGGCGAGTAGATTGTAAATACTCAAGATCATCCAAGATAGCTTCAGCATATCCACTAAACCACAAACCAAAGGAGGATACCATGCCAATCTGCATATGAGTATATCCTGGTAGCAGTACATCTTTATGAGTATCCGCAGATTGTAGCAGTAATTTAATGAGGTCTGATGATTTATCTCCGATGAGCGACAACTGATCTCTGAAGAACAATCGCAAGTCGACCAATACTTGATCATTTCTACTTCTGCCCAGATGTATTTTCTTTCCGACATCACCCAGGCGCATTGTCAATAATAGCTCTACTTGACTATGCACATCCTCGATCCCGTCATTTATGACAAACTTACCCTGACTAATCTCTGTAGCAATGTTTTTAAGCTCGTTTTGCAGTTGCTGATTTTCTTCTGCTGTGAGTAAGCCGATCTGGGCAAGCATATTGGCATGGGCCATCGATCCTTGAACATCGTATGGCGCTAAGTCGATGTCGAGTTCTCGATCTCTTCCAGTAGTAAATCGCTCTATCTGATCGTCAATGTTGTATCCTTTATCCCAGAGTTTCATAATTGTAGTCCTTTGAGTAATTCTATATATCCTTTGATTCCTTCTTCTATCTCACTTAGTTTGATAAATTCATCAGCAGTATGTGAGCGCTCCGATTGTCCTGGTCCAACCTTTACAGTGGGACAAATAAAGTGTACCTGATCTGATAAAGTAGGGGATCCAAATGTTGTTCTTCCTATTTGTTTGCCTTTGATTACGATAGGGTGGTCTGGATCAATGCCTGATGGATGCCATCTCAAGGATCGAGGTTTGAGTGTTGCATGGGTATTCTGATCCAAAATGTCCAGCACTCCCTGTAGCGTATAGTACTCATTCACTCGGCAGTCTATGACGTACTTGCAGGTATCTGGCACTACGTTATGCTGACTGCCAGATTCTATTTGTGTCACCGTTGATTTTACAGGGCCTAAGACTGGAGATACATTGCTCCACTCATGATTCTTGATCCAGTTGATATCTTCTGTTGCTAAGTATAGCGCATTGACACCTGTATCTCGAGCCGCATGACCCGCTTTGCCTGTAGTAGTTCCGTCGATAACAATTAAGCCTTTCTCAGCTATAGCCAGCTGCATCTCTGTCGGTTCTCCGATGATGCCAAGTGCAGGCTCAAAGTCGAGATTCTTCAATACTGCAGATACCCCATTGGGGCCAAAATTCTCTTCTTCTCCAGAGGCGATCAACATCAGATTGTAAGGTAGGTCGCCCTGATAATAGTATATAAATGTTGCCATCAATGATACTAATGCTGCTCCGGCATCATTACTGCCTCGACCATATAGTTTATCACCTTCTATCGCTGCTCCAAAAGGATCCTTTGTCCATCCATTATTGATCTTGACGGTATCGTGATGAGAGTTGAGGACAATGGTTGGTTTGTGATTATCCCAATTCAGATTTTTGGCGATAACGTTGTTATGGAGACGTTCTGTAGCGATGCTTTTTGATTGAAGATAGTTTATGATCAGGTCAGCTGTAGGGCCTTCTTCTCCGGAGAAGGTTTGGACCTGAATCATCGATCGAAGTAGTGATATAGCCTCTTGCATATAATGATCCATATCTATAGGCTTAGCAGCGTTGCATTGTCTAATGAGTCCAAATTATTGATGCCGCAGATAGCCACTTGAGCCACTCCAGCTCGTAGGGCTTCTATTCCATTGGTCAGTTTCGGGATCATGCCCGCATTGATGATGCCATCTTGTTTCATTGCATCCAATAGATCTGCCGTGATACTATCGATTGTTTGAGTGGGGTCATCGATAGAGTGCAATACCCCTTCATATTCAAAACAGTATTTCAACGAGATATCGTAGTCCTGTGCTAAGCTCTGAGCCACTACTGAAGCAATGGTGTCGGCATTAGTATTGAGAAGTTGACCTTTTTGATCATGTGATATAGCGCAGAATACTGGACAAAATCCAGCTTTGATCAAGTTATTAATTCGATCACCATCTACATATTCTATATCTCCTACCAGTCCATAATCTATATCATTGACGGGTCTCTTAACAGCATGGATGATATTGCCATCTGCACCAGTCAGACCTATGGCATTGGTACCTTTGGCTTGTAGTTGGGCGACGATTGATTTATTGATCAGGCCAGCATATACCATAACGGCCACCTCCAATGTATCTGCATCAGTTATACGTCGGCCATCGATCATTTTTACTTCTATGCCCATCTGTTGTGATAGCTCTGTTGCCTTGCGGCCACCACCATGAATGAGGATCTTAGGACCGATAATCCGATCAAATGCTATCAACAGGCGATCCAACTCATTAGGATCATTAATGAGCTTGCCGCCTATTTTTATGATATGAAGAGTAGATTTGCTCATGATTGCAAGATACTTTGTATAACCGCCTGAGCGGTATGAAGCCTATTTTCTGCGAGGTCATAGATCGCACTATGATTACTATCCATGGCGTCATCGGCGATAACTACATTTCTTCTTACTGGTAGACAATGCATGAGCTTTGCATTATTGGTCAGATCAAGCTTGGCTTTTGTGATCATCCATGATTTATCTTGACTTAAGACCTGCCCATAATTAGTGACGCTTGACCAATTTTTGACGTAGACTACATCAGCCTCCTTGAATGCTTTATCCTGATTATATTCTATGTGATGCCCTTGCATAAAGTCATCATGCAGCTCATAACCTTCTGGATGCGTAACTGTGACACTATGGCCTGCTTGATACATCCACTCGAGAAAAGAGTTGGATACGGCCTGTGGCAACGCCTTAGGATGAGGAGCCCAGCTAAGGACGATCTTAGGGTTCTCATTTTTTACATGCTCCTTGATAGTCAGGAGATCAGCAAATGATTGCAATGGGTGCCGTATAGCAGACTCCAGATTAACCACAGGTTTCGTGCTATATTTCATGAAGTTATTGATCACCTGATCTTGATAATCACCTTTTTGATCGGTTAGACTGGGGAATGATCTGATGGCAATGATATCAGCATAACGACAGATGACATTAGCTGCTTCTTTGACATGTTCTGCTTTATCGAATCGCATAGTTACACCATCTTCGAACTCCCAAGCCCAACTATCTTTCATGTCCATGCTGATCACTTGCATACCGAGGTTCATAGCAGCTTTCTGTGTGCTAAGTTTAGTGCGTAGACTCGCATTAAAGAACAGCAGTACCATCAACTTGCCACGACCTAAGTCTATACGCTGTAGAGAGTTAGTCTTAATCTCTTGAGCTATATTAATTAGTTCATCGAGATTGGTTGGCGATTGTGCCGAATAGAAGTGTTTCATGATGTATGACTTAGTTGTGTTGTGATAGCGGCATGCAATTTTTCTTCAAACTCTGAGAGATGCTCTTCATTGATATTGAGAGGCGGGAGTATCCTGAGTAAATTAGGATTAGAGGAGCTCCCAGTGAAGAGACCATGTTCTAAGACCATGTTCTTACGAAGGGGAGCGACGGCAAAATCAAATTCTGCACCGAGCATTAAGCCTCTTCCTTTGACGCCTTTGACGCCAGGGGTGTTTTCTAATACTTGCTGAAGCTTTAATCCGATGTGTTGAGCATTTTGAAGTAGCTCTTCATTAGCGATTACGTCCAAAACAGCAATTCCCGCAGCACATGCCAAGTGATTGCCACCATAGGTGGTTCCCAATCGTCCTTTAGCGGGAGGAATTTTCTTGCTGTCTATTAACACAGACCCAATTGGAAATCCATTGCCCATGCCCTTGGCAGTAGTGATGATATCGGGCCGTATATCAGCAATCTGATAGGCAAAGAAGTTTCCGGATCTGCCATATCCACATTGTACTTCATCCAATATCATGATGGTATCTGTCGCTGTGCAAGCTGCTCGTATGGCCTTTAGGGCATCAGCTCCTATGCTGTCAAGACCTCCTACCCCTTGTATAGCTTCAATGATGATGGCGGCTGCTGTGCCGGTATTAATGCTACTTAGTATGGCGTCGATGTCTTGATAGTGGATGTATTCGGGTGACAAGCCATGATTGATAGGCGCTTGATGTTTGCGACCGGTATGAGTTACATTGATCGCCGCAGAGGTACGCCCATGAAAACTATTTTCAAGAGCTATGATTTTGGTACGGCCATTATGAAATGAAGCCAGCTTGAGGGCATTGTCATTTGCTTCGGCTCCGCTATTAATGTAAAAAATGTCATAGCCTGAGATGCCAGCAGTTTTTTCAAGTTTATTAGCTAACTCAAGTTGCAGTGGGTTTTCAATAGAATTGGAATAAAATCCAATCTTTTGTATTTGCTCACTGATCATCTTGACGTAGTGAGGATGACTATGCCCTATGCTAATCACAGCATGCCCACCATAAAAATCCAAATATTTATTTCCTTCTTGATCATATACATAGGCCCCTTGACCTCGTATCGGAGCGATTGGAAAAAAGCTGTAAACGTCGTAGATATTCATATCCTGATACTTTGATGATTAAAAAGCACTAGTCTTCAATCGGAGTCCACATTCTTCTGTCCATCCAAAAATGAGATTCATATTTTGTACAGCTTGTCCAGCAGCACCTTTTAAGAGGTTGTCAATACAGCTTTCAATTCTAATTTTGCCATCATGTGTACTGATATATAGCAAACCATTGTTGCTGTTGACGGCATCTTTAACACTTAAGGGGCTGTCGCTGATGTGGACAAAAGGAGAGTCACTATAATAATTTTGATATAACTTCTTAGCTTGCTCCTCACTTAGGTCACTATTAGTATAAACGCTGGCGAAAATACCTCTAGTGAAATCACCTCTCATAGGAATGAAATTGATATCTGCATCGAAACTCGGTTGCAATTGCTTCACACTTTGTTGAATCTCGTCAAGGTGCTGATGAGTGAAGGCCTTATAGATGGATATATTATTATTTCGCCATGAAAAATGAGTAGTAGCTACTGGTTTTTGACCTGCTCCAGTTGATCCAGTGATCGCTGTGACATGTACGTCATCCTTCAATAATCCTTCAGCGGCCAATGGTAAGAGTGCCAGCTGGATGCAAGTAGAAAAACAGCCAGGATTAGCTATGTGTTGTGCTTGCTTAATGTCTTGTTTGTTAAGCTCGCACAATCCATAGATGAATGTACCTGCATCCTCTGTTAATCTGAAGTCCCTACTTAAATCAATAATCACGACTTCTTTTGATACATTCACTTTCTTGAGGTATTCACTTGACTTACCATGACCCATGCAGAGAAATAGTACCTCTACATCAGTATCATAATTATCGGTGAAGGAAAGATCTGTGGATCCTAATAGATCTCGATGTATGTCAGAAATAGGTTTACCTGTCTGGCTTCGGCTCGAAATATACTTAATCTGAACCTCTGGATGAGCAAGGAGCAGTCTAATGAGTTCTCCTCCGACATAGCCGGCACCACCTACGATTCCTGCTTTGATCATGGCTGTTCGTCTTTGTTGATTGAATAATAGATCTTATCAGCATTAGAAAAAATCTTAGTAAAACCTTTAGCATCTTCTCCTGTCCACGCCTTATTTACTTCCCCATATTGACCAAAGCTGCTATTCATCAGATCGTTTTCTGATTCGATGCCCACCAGTTCAAATCGATATGGATGGAGTGTCAAGTAAACGGTGCCATTAACCATCTGCTGACTATCGGTAAGGAATCCTTCGATGTTTCTCATAACGGGTTCAAAATATTTGCCTTCGTGTAAGAACATCCCGTACCAATCAGCTAATTGCTGCTTCCAGTAGGCTTGCCATTTGCTCAAAGTGTGTTTTTCTAACAAGTGATGTGCTTTGATGATCATAAGAGCTGCTGGAGCTTCGAACCCTACTCGCCCCTTGATTCCTATGATGGTATCACCGACATGCATGTCTCGACCTATGGCATATTGATTTCCTATGTCGTTTAATTTTTTGATTAAGCTGACGACTGAGTCATAGCTCTGCCCATTGAGCTTTATAGGTTGACCCTTGCTAAAGGTGATGCTTAGTTCTGAAGGGTCCTCCTTGGTGCAATGATGTAGATAGGCCTGCTCGGGTAGGGTGAGTCGAGATCCCAGGGTTTCCTTGCCGCCTATACTCGTTCCCCAGAGTCCCTGATTGATAGAATAATCTTTCTTCTCTGAGGTCCAGTTGAATCCTTTACTATTAATAAAGTCTATCTCAGTTTGTCTTGATAACTGCTGATCTCTTATGGGAGTGATGACTTCTATATTATCTGCGAGACTTTCAAAGACGCTGTCAAATCTGATCTGATCATTGCCTGCGCCCGTACTGCCATGGGCTACATATTTTGCTCCTTTTTCTTTAGCATACTCCAGTATAGCTATGGCCTGAAAAGCTCGTTCGCTGCTGACCGACAGAGGATAGGTATTGTTCCTAAGTATATTGCCATAGATGAGATATCGCAAGCACTTGGCATAGTACTCTTGTTCATTATTGATAGATTTAAAAGATACTGCTCCCATTGATAGAGCTCTTTCTCGGAGTTCTTCTATCTCTGAGGCATTAAATCCTCCTGTATTTACATTGACTGCGTGGACATTATATCCTTGCTCTTTGAGATAAAGGATACAGTAGGACGTGTCTAAACCTCCACTATAAGCCAGTATGAGCTCTTTTTTCATTGTGTTATTTTTAGATGGTGCGACCATGGCGGTACATAGACACATTTTTTTATCATTGCGAGTGAGGATGTCATAATTAGGACAGCTATTGCACCCTTTCCAAAACTCCTCATCGTCTGTCAGGTGATTGAATGAGACAGGTCTATATCCCAAGTCCGTATTGATATTCATGACAATGTCACTCGTTGTTATCCCAAATACTTTAGCATCTGGGTTGGAGTTCTTGGCGTGATTAAAGGCTACTTCTTTGATTTTTTTTGCTAGTCCTTTGCCTCTGTGAGCATGAACGACTATAAGGCCGGAGTTAGAAACATACTCACCTGAACTAAAGACTTCTACATAGCAGAACCCGGCTAACTCGTCGGCGACATAAGCTATGATTCCATTGCCATTGAGGATTTTAGTCTTGAGGTAATCTGCAGAACGTCTGGCGATACCTGTGCCTCTCTCTTTTGATGATACTTTGTACCAATCTGAGATGGTTTGAGTATGGATCAAATCAGCCTCTGTGGCTACTCTGATATGTATATGTTGATTCATGATTTATTGTAGAAAAGTCAGTAAAGTATTATGTGGGCTGGCAGAGGAAATATCCACCATTCGATAGAATGATATTAGGACCTGACGGTCCTGCTCCTTGAAGTTCTCCTGATTATTATAGGTTGAGCTATATGTAGTTCACGACTTATCACAGTTTGAAGGTACTATGTTTTTTATAACCAAAGAAAGATTGGAAAATAATTTATTGCAAATTGCCTTGCTGATGCAATTCCTTGGCATACTCGTATCCTTCATTCCACCAAGCCTTCATCTGATGTGGAAAGAAAATGAAAGAATTTTCTGTCAATTCTCGTGGGGTAAATATAAAATTGACATGTACGTCATTATCATAAACGCTCTGAAGATGACCTATATATAGATCATGTCTGCCGATTCTATTATGCATGAACTCCATACCTCTGAGTAATACATCAAAAGCGTTATACATGGTATCTTTTTCTGGAATTGAATATTTAGGACTTAAGACTATAACATCGACTTCTGTGGCTCCTGCATTGATGGCCTCCTCTATCGGGATACGGCTTCCAAAGCCTCCATCAGCATATTCATAACCATCTTTTTCTACGAGAGCCATGAATGGGACAAAGCTCGTCGATATCCACATCCACTCTGTATAATCCTCATAAGTACAATCCGAGAGATACTTGTACTCCACTATATTGAGTGAGAGATTGGCTACAGTTACAATGATTTTCTTTCTACTCTTCTTGGCAATTTCGAAATCTTCCTCAGAGAAGGTCGACCTAATAGTTTTGAGAAGGTTGTAATGTTCTCCAAAGGTCTTTTTCCCTTTGAGAAACATTTTGACAATATTCAAGTGATTGATCTTAGTGTAAGGATTTCCTTCTTTATCTTTTTTTATAATAAACGGACATACACTGTATATTTCCTTTTGACCTACGCTGGTGTAGGCTCTTTTTAAATTTTCTACTCGACCTATAGATAATTGTGGAACCAACAGGCTCCCCGTAGAAGTACCAATGAGTATGTCATACTGGCGATTGAGGTCATCGATCAGATATTGAGCCACTCCACCACCGAATGCTCCTTTACTTCCTCCTCCAGATATTACCAGTGCTCTCATTGCAAAAGATGAAGATGTGCTCGTGTTAAAATTAACAAAATCATATAAGTGATAAAAATAATGTCATCAAGTCAAATGTTCTGCTAAAAATTGATTATGCAATTAAAATTGGCATTACGATGGATAATTTATTTGCAAGAATTGAAGATAATTTTAATTTTGCCTCCAGAGTTCACTCATTCATACCCTTGTAAACGCCTTTGAATGTGTGTTTCCGGATGTCTTTACTGACATCCGGTTTTTTTATATCACCTCGGTACTCGTGCATTTATACTGGTTAAGATTTCATATGGTATGGTTCCAGCCCAATTGGCCAAATCTTCAACTGATATTCTTTGATCTCCCTGAGCTCCAATCAAGACAACTTCATCATCATTATAGGCAGTTTCCCAACCTATATCTATCATTGTCTGATCCATACATATAGTCCCTATGGATGGATACTTTTTTCCTCTGATCAGTACTTTGGATTTATTACTCATAGACCTCATGTAGCCGTCTCCATATCCTACTGGTAGAGTGATGACTCTGGTCATTTTGTCTGACACCCATGTGCCACCATAGCTTACATGACTATTTTCGTCTATTACCTTAAAAAATACGACTCGAGTCTTCCAACTGAGAGCGGGCGTTAGTGTGATATGATCTCTGTCTATATGATTTGGATAAATGCCATAGAGTAATAGGCCACAACGGATCATATCAAACCTTAGGTCTTTATTTTTGAGTGCTGCGGCTGAGTTGGCGGCATGAATGATCGGTATATTAATACTCTGTTTGTTCAGATAACTTATAACAGTGTCAAATCTGCCTTGTTGAATGGTGGTATAATCATCACTATCGAGATCGGCATTCGCCATATGGGTATATAGTCCTTCTATATCGCAATGTTGTGCTGTCATAGCAGCATTTATAAGATTAGGGGCATTGTTGTAATGTATACCGATACGTTTCATGCC
>CAZJHC010000047.1:0-14949 GCA_964545645.1 uncultured Saprospiraceae bacterium | reverse complement strand
GACAAGAGAGTCACGTAGAGCAAATCATGATCACTGAGTGATCAACGAAGCCAAGGTCGACCAAAGAAACAAGAAGAATTTATAGTTAACAATTGGTAATTTCGGTTGGGGAACCGAAAAAAATTTAAGTCAGACAGAAATGTCTGACTTTTTTGTTTAATTATAATGTTGATTGTGTTAAACAAAAATCCAAAACGTATGTTTCTTCAGCGTGAACGTAAAACCCTCGTATAACATTATCTGGTTAAAGAGAGATCTAAGACTCTTAGATCATCAAGCTTTATATCACTGTAGTCAGTCAGATAATCCGATCATACTATGGTATAACTTTGAGCCAAGGCTAATGACTGATGAGCATTACTCCGATAGGCACTTTCAGTTCATATATGAATCTTTAGCTGACATCAATGAGCAGCTAAAAGATTATAATACAGAGTTATTAGTTACCTATGGGGAGATTGTAGATTCTTTAAATTGTCTTTCTGGACAGATAATGATTAATCAATTATTATCACACGAGGAAACAGGCTTATCCATTACTTATGGAAGGGACCAAGAGGTGGCATTGTGGTGTAAGCTGTTGGAAATAGAATGGGTTGAATTTCAGTCTAATGGGATTCAGCGTGGACGAAGGAATAGACAAAATTGGGTGAAACAATGGTATGAAACAATGAATCAGCCAATGTTTGAGTATGATCTGAGCAAATTAAATTGGATAACTAAGAGTAGAATCCAAAAACTCAATATCTGTTTTGAGCATTATTGGCGGGTAGGAAAAAATAGAATCTATCAAATTGGCGGTGAGAAAGAAGCTCATAGAGTGTTACAAGATTTTCTTGAGGATAGGGCTAGGGGGTATCAAAAAAACATTTCTAAACCATTAGGTAGTAGAACTCATTGTAGCAGATTATCGCCATATATAGCATGGGGCAACTTATCTGTCAGACAAGTATATCAAGCTATACAAGATAGAATAAATCAAGATTTTGCTACAGAGGATTTAAGAGCTATGTCCTCTCGACTTAGGTGGCATTGCCATTTTATCCAAAAATTTGAGATGGAATGTGACATGGAGTTTGATTCTATTAATAAAGCGTTCAATGGACTGAAGAAGGAAGTCAATAGCGCTTATCAAGAGGCATGGAGAACTGGCACTACTGGATATCCAATGGTAGATGCTTGTATGAGATGTCTTAACCACACAGGATATCTAAACTTCAGAATGAGAGCGATGTTGGTATCTTTTTTTACGCATCATCTTTGGCAGCCGTGGCAGGATGCAGCCCCTCATTTAGCAAGGCAGTTTTTGGACTTTGAGCCGGGCATACATTTTCCACAGATTCAGATGCAGGCAGCAGAGACTGGTATTAATACTATGAGGGTTTACAACCCTCTTAAGCAATCCTTAGAACATGATCCCAAAGGACATTTCATCAAACAATGGTTGCCAGAACTAAGTAATTTACCTTATCCATATTTTCATCAACCTTGGGATATGACCTCTTTAGAACAACAAGCTTATCATTTCAAGTTGGGTCAGGATTACCCAGATCGTATAATAGACATTGAGATAACAGGTCGATATGCACGACAGACTTTGAGTGATTTTAGTAAGCGAACTGATGTGAAAAAAGAGGCAGAAAGAATAGTCCGAAGGCATACTATCGAGGGCAATATGGTCACGAGAAAAATGACTTGATGAAGCTAAATCTCAGAGATATAGATAGAGTTGTGGAGATGGCTTGGGAAGATAGAACCACTTTTGATAGTATCAAGTTTCAGTTTGGATTATCGGAGAAAGACGTGATCGACCTGATGCGAGGTCAAATGAAACCATCTTCCTTTAGAATGTGGAGAGCCAGAGTACAGAATAGAGGAACTAAACATGCTATGAAAAGAACCTTTGATTCAGTAAGATTTAAATGCTCCAGACAAAAATCAATAAGTAATAATAAAATATCAAAGAGATAGTGAAAACGGTATTAATCGTAGGAGGTAGCCATGGGATAGGCAGGGCCATCTTATCCCAGCAAATAGAAAATAATAGATGCATCAGCATCAGTAGAACGGCCGTTGACATAGAGCATCCTAACTTATCCGAATATCTCCTGGATGTCAGAGATGGAGACTTACCGTCCATAGATGGTCTCGATTCGATCATTTATTGCCCAGGCTCGATCCAACTTAAACCTGTGAGTAACCTAAAGGAAGCAACGTTGAGAGAGGATTTTGAGATCAATGTGGTTGGTGCCTTTAGAGTTATAAAAGCATATCATAGATTGTTAAAAAAGGGTAGCAATCCTGCAATTGTACTGTTCAGTACGGTGGCGGTGGCTCAAGGTATGCCTTTTCATACTTCTGTAGCTGCAGCAAAAGGCGCCGTCGAGGGTATGGTCAGGTCATTAGCGGCTGAGTTCGCTCCTACCATACGTGTCAATGCAATTGCTCCAACGATTACTGATACCCCTTTGGCTTCAGGTTTATTGAGGAATGAATCTATGAGAGATAAGATGAAGGAACGACATCCTATGAAACGCATTCTCGATGTAGATGAGGTAGCCTCTATGGCATCATATTTAATTGGGGATCAAGCAAGATCTATCTCCGGCCAGGTCATAGGTATTGACGCTGGAATGTCAATCATTAGAAATTAAAAGATAACAACCATGTTTGGATTATTTAAAAAGAAGTCAGAAGCAGAAAAGCTTAAAGAGCAATACGAAAAATTGATGAAGGATGCTTTCAATCTCTCCAAAACTGATCGTACCGCCAGCGATGCCAAATACGTAGAAGCCGATCAGATCATGAAGAAAATTGAAGCAATTACCAGTATATAACTATGGCTCATCTCACCTTTGATCTGAAAGACTTAGAGTCGATGGATCGTATTCCAAGACTCAATCTGATTAATTCTATATCAGGGTACAAGCCAGCTAACTTGATCGGCACTATTGATACCAAAGGACATAGTAACCTGGCTGTTTTTAGCTCCGTGGTTCACCTAGGATCCAATCCTGCTATGCTTGCATTCATCATGCGACCAACTACGGTTGAGAGACATACTTACGACAATATCCTAGCACTGGGCAGCTATACCATTAATCATGTCCCCTCTGATAAGACTGCCGAGGCTCACTATACCTCAGCCAAATTTGAGAAATCTCAATCCGAGTTTAAGTCATGCGGCTTTGAAGAGCAATATTATGACTCATTTAAGGCACCCTTTGTTTCCGGTAGTCCGGTACAAATAGGATTGGAATTCGTGGAGGAGGTTCCCATAAAAGCAAATGGTACGATCATGATGATCGGAGCAGTAACACAACTCCATATACTACCAGAGATCATAGAAGATGATCAAGCGCTCAATTTGGATTCTGCAGGTATCGCTACTATTTCGGGACTGAATACTTACTATAAAGCAACAAGAATAGCTAAGTATCCTTATGCCATAGTCGGTCAATTTCCAAAGCCAGTTTAAAAATTGAAAAAGAAAGGTCCGCTTCCTCAAAAATCTCGAAGACCTATGATCTTTTAAAAAACTTGGAGTGATTGAGCACCACGCCACCGTCGTCTTCTAGGATTATCCTGGTTTCGAATTTAGATCCATCACAGATCATTGTGATGCCACCATTAGTACAATCTGTCACTGTATAAGTACATACCATCTCATTGAAGTTAGCACCCTGAAACTCTATGGTGCCAGTTAACTCGCCATTCCAGATGATGCTTCCGCCATCATTGATTACATGATCATATTCGCCAGATAATGTTTTATATGGAGCGCAATTATCATCAGGAGAGACTGCGGTTTGTCTGTCTTTAGGGTATTCTCTATTGGACTGACCTTGACAAGAAAATATTCCGAGGAGCACAACAAATAACATAGTATAATTCATATGGCCAAAATTAATGAGTTATGCCTTATCCAACGCTATTTTGAAGGGTTGTATTTTAGTTGGTTTTTGATTTATATATGTCGGGTGTCCAACGTGGTGTACAGATACATAAAAACAGCAGGTCTTGATCAGATTCATTAATTACATGCTGGTCTACATCGGGGGGTATATGGATGAGGTCGCCAGGCTTGATGGGTAATTCTTTGTTATCGATGATAGCCTTGCCACTACCTTGGAGTATATAATATATTTCGACCGTTTTGTTTAGATAATGTACTTCTGTTGATTGGTGAGGCTCTACACGAGCTCGACTTATCGATATGTCTGGATACTGTTCATTGTTGAGTATTTCGATGATATGACATCCCTCATCGATATAAAATTCGGAGGCTTCATCAGTGGGATAGTAATGTTGCTCGTTTTTCATAGTGATTAGGTTAATAATTCATTATAGTCTCCTGCTATCTCTAGCCCAGCATAAGAGCCTTTGGCAATCGTAGTGGAGACTCCATCGTGATACTCTATATCTACCGTTGCCAACAAGCTTTCATTTACTTTGCCTCTCATGGCACCCGATATCGGTGAGATTAACTCGGCGCCAGGTGCTTTGGTGGCTGATATTTTCAAGAATTTATTTCTTTTGCGATAGAGTATAGTTACCTGATGATCATCGATAGTGGTAGTCCTTTTAGCATTGGTATAGGTACTGAATATTTCAATCTGACCGTCTATGTAAATGGCTCCTAAGAATCCAATAAAATGATTGCCCCTCCATGGAATATGAGCTACAGAGGCAAATATGCATAAGGGACTTGGGTGTTCAAAAGTATTGCACTGCGTCCAAATCCATGATTTAGGAAATGACGATCCCCAGTCTTTTTCGACATAACCATCAGCATCCTTTAAGCTATAGGTTTGATTATGTAATCTAAGGTCACCTGACCATCGATGGTCCATGGATCCTAGGCCATGATTACATTGCATCGTAGGAATATAGGCATACCAACCCATGATGCCGGGCCTATGCCACTGATAAGGCAAGGTAGACCATTGAGTAGCCGTTAAAGAACAAGTCAAATCGGGTAGTTGAACTTGGAGTAGATGTTCTGAAAAAATACTTTCGCCTACTCGGACATAGTGCTTTTTAGGATTACATTCAAACGAACTTAGATCAAAGCGGTGATAGCTACTGCGTTGACGTGCGCCATCAATCACTTGTATGAATGCATGAGGATCTTCGTCATTAAGAGATACTCCTGGGATGACGGCGTAAGCAATGTTCTGAGTGGCATCTACCACTTTGTAATACCACCCCTCAAAGTAATTGGACTTCTTACCCCAGCCTTGAAAAAGTAATGGCTGTTTGATCTTTTGTAACCAACTGGGTCCGTTTGGATAATCTATAGGATAGGTTTTAATCATAGTAAAATGATGAGACGGACTCTAAGGATGGTACGTCGACTATTAGTTTAGTATTTTATTTAAATGTAATTTTACCAATAATAATGGTGCTTTGAGCACATAACTTATGACGCTACTCTTATTATTTTTTTTATTATCGATAGGTTTTAGTTTTTTATGTTCTATATGGGAAGCTGTATTACTGAGTATTACGCCATCCTATATTTCTGGCAAAGCTCAAGAAGGATCAAGCTTAGGCAATAGTCTAAAGGCTTTTAAAGATGACATAGATAAACCTCTATCCGCCATCTTAACGCTCAACACTATAGCTCATACTGTAGGGGCCATAGGGGTAGGAGTACAGGCTGGCGAGATTTTTGGAGAGAATGCCATTCCAATTGGGCCATTCTCGTTATCCATGGAATCAGTGATTGCCACCCTGATGACTTTGGCGATATTGATATTGTCTGAAATAATTCCAAAGACATTAGGAGCCAACTTTTGGCGACAGTTGACACCATTTACTGTTAGGAGCTTAAAGATTTTGTTGTTTGTACTATCACCATTTGTTTGGTTGAGTCAGCTCATTACTAAGAATCTCAAAACAGAAAAAGACAAGAGTGTCTTTAGTAGAGCTGATTTTAGAGCAATGACACAAGTGGGAGAGGAGAGTGGCGTACTCAAGGCTACTGAGAGTAGTACTATTAAGAATTTGCTACGACTGGATACATTGCATGTCAAAGATATAATGACTCCCCGCACCGTGATGCTCTCGACAGATATCAATGTCACACTTAGAGAGTTTTATGATAACAACCAGCCTCTTAGACATTCGAGGATTCCTGTATTTGATGCAGAGCGAGAACATGTCACAGGGATATTGCTCAAAGATGACGTATTAGAAGGCCTACTTAAAAATAAGGATACGGACTCTATAAGCACTTTATTACGCAAGCCTAGCTTTATTAAGCTTGATGCCAACTTGTCTACATTACAGAATCAAATGATGCGAGATAAATCACATATGTGTATCGTAGTAGATGACTTTGGTGCCTTGTTGGGATTAGTGACAATGGAAGATTTATTCGAAACCATATTAGGCCTGGAGATAGTAGATGAAACCGACGATATCGCTGATCTTCAAAAACTGGCTCGTGATATGTGGGAAAAAAGAGCAAAAGATCTCGGCATCACTAACTAATCATTGATTATTTTGTTTAGCTCTTAAATCAATATCATGTCAGAGCTAAAATTGAATCCATTAACAGCCGAAGAACAAAGGATCATCCTGCATAAGGGCACTGAGATGCCATTCACAGGCGAATATAACCATCACAAAGTAGCAGGTACCTATATCTGTAGGCAGTGCGATGCGCCGTTATATGAATCAGATGACAAATTTTCATCTGGATGTGGCTGGCCAAGTTTTGATGATGAAATACATGGAGCTGTCGAAAAAGTACCTGATGCTGACGGTCGACGTACCGAGATCGTCTGTACCGCCTGCAAAGGTCATCTGGGGCATGTCTTCGTAGGGGAGCGGTTGACTTCTAAAAACACGAGGCACTGTGTCAATAGTGTTTCGTTGAAATTTATTCCACGTTCTTAGGCATTACAGGAGATTGTCATAAGATATGACGGCAGTTGTGGCCTTGCCAATATGTTTAGAGCTTAAAGGGGCGATTGTTTTGGGGCATAAAAAAAGGCAGCTATCAATCATGTAGCTGCCTTATCAGTATATTTTTGTTGATTGTCGTTAATCTGCTTTCTGATAATCTTCCCAAGTCATTTGCTTGTATTTTTCTTCCTTGGCAAAGGTGAGCTCTTGCATCAATTGATTCTCTTTCTTATATCCAGGAGATATCATGATTCTAGAAAAAGTCTCATCAAGAAGCACGAATGCAGGATATCCTAATCTTCCATCTAATAGAGCATATGCTAATTGATGTACTCCTCGTCTGCCCGAATCCACAAAAACAAATTCATTATCATTAAAGACGATAGATTCTTTTTGTTCAGCATTGAACTTTACCGGGTAGAAATTTTGATTAAGATATTTGACTACTTCAGGATTTTTAAACGTCGTGGCATCCATTTTTTTACACCAACCGCACCAACTTGTATATAAATCGACAAAGACTTTTTTAGGCTCAGTCTGAGACAATTGGTGTGCTTCTTCCCAACTATACCATCTTATTTCTTCAGCAACAGGTGCTGTAGCAGGAGTAGTCGGATTATTAAAAAGAGTAAATAGAATGGCGAATAATATATTCATAAAGCGAGTTTTATTGTATAGGCAGTTGCCCGTTTTCTTCTGTAAAGCTATAACGAAAAAACGATCAAGTAAAGTTCATTAATACTTTTATAACCTTTTTACTTTGTTCTCCTTAAGACATTTGTATTGACGAATGATGTTAAAAAGGACCATATAGGTAGATGTCTGAAGATGTTTCCTTCTTCAAGTACATTCGTTTTTTCATTTAAAAATTTAAAGACCTCTTGTGGCGTAGAGTGTTTAAACATGAGTGAAAACACTTTCTTGGCTGTTTGTTTTTGATTAATTACCACATCCAAAAGTGTCTTATCATAGGCGATAAATTTTGGATTTTTCTTGGGTCGAGTTAGTTGATCTTTTCTGATGCCTGCTACGATCTCTTCAGATTCTTCCTGTATGCGCCAGAAAGCATAACCTGAGGATGGTTTGACAGTATCGTTTAGTGTGCCAATAGGAATAACATGATTAGACTCAGCTTGATTAAACCTCGCCGTAGTCATGGGTATAGCTCCGACTTCTTCTTCTAAGACTTTGTATTCTTTGATGTGTAGATATGCGTCGATATAGTTTTTGAGGAGTTCATCGTACTCCGTAGGCTCCCAGATTAATTTAGAAAATATAGTCGCCTCGACCAGCGCAGTACTGTTGCTATAGGGTAGCACATAGACAAACCGGGTCTCTCCTTCCTGAGCGATCCTAAAGTCCATAAAGGTTGCCGTATCTGGGTCAAAGGTCCCTTCTGGCCCCTCGATAATCCAGCCTTTGAAGTGTTGCCATACAAATAATCGTTTCTGCTCGGGATAAGATGGGACTATACTATTAAAGACCTTGTCAGCGATAAAGATATTAGAATCTGTCTCAATTTGGACCTCATCTATATGTTCTTTTATGGCTGTGACTGCCTCATATCGAATGTCTATATGCTTGGTCTTGTCAATAGCTCTGAGCGTATAGTTGTAAAAGTCTATACCCTTAATGGTCTGATAGGTGTAGGGCTCAATGGGTCTTTTCTCTTGTATAGTATCTCCATAAAAGTTGATATGTGACCAACGCTTATGAACGATCGAGTCAAAAAGATGACTTTTGTCAATCCAAAAACTCCAAGTCCTATCATCTTTGTTTTTGGGAGATTTCTCGAGTATGAGGATCTTTTTGTCAATGAACGACTCATCACAAAGTCGATATGCCAGACTCAATCCTGCACATCCAGCACCACATATGATATAGTCATATCGCTCCAAAGGAAACTATTTAAAGAAAGGCAATGAATTGAATGAAAGAACAAGATAATTTCAATTTTTTTGTATCAATGACTTATGCTCAAACTATTTCTTTCCTTTTTGATCAATTACCAGTGTATCAGAAGGTTGGTGAACAAGCGATAAAAAAAGACCTCAGAAATATAATAGCCCTTTGTGAGGCTCTCGGCAATCCTCAGAATAATTGGCCCTCCATCCATGTCGCTGGCACCAATGGCAAAGGCACTGTGACACATATGATCGCTGCAGGGGTGCAGGCCGCAGGTCACAAAGTAGGGGTATATACATCTCCTCACTATGTGGACTTTAGAGAGCGTATCAAGATAAACGGCGAGTGTATCTCCGAGGATTACGTGACAAATTTTGTCATCATGCACCAACAACTCATCAAACAGATTGAGCCGAGCTTTTTTGAGATTACAGTCGCTATGGCCTTTCAGTATTTTGCAGATGAGCAGGTTGACTATGCTGTCATCGAGACAGGATTAGGAGGCCGTCTTGATTCAACTAATATATTGAGCCCAAAGTTATCAGTGATTACTAATATAGGCTTGGATCATAAGAATATGCTGGGCAATACGATCTATCAGATAGCTCATGAAAAAGCGGGCATCATCAAACCCGAGACACCAGTCATCATAGGTTTGTATCAATCAGCCTGTGATGTTGTGTTCTTGGACAAGGCTCGCCGTATGAATAGTGCGCTAATTTTTGCTTCTTTGACCTCCGAGAGTGCTGCGGATAGTGAAGATCAACATCTGTCACCATTTTATCAAGAGAATCGCCATACAGCACTGATTGCGTTGCAGCAGCTGGTACGGCAAGGTCATATATCCCTGGAGGATTCTTTGATCTCTGAAGCTTTGGATCAATTTAAATTGACTACCAACTATATTGGTCGATGGCAGATACTCGCTGAGTGCCCTCAGACGATAGCCGATAGTGCTCATAATGTAGCCGCCCTCAAGGAGGTCATCGAGAGGCTCTTATCTATGAACTATCGTACCCTCAGGATGGTGCTGGGCTTTGTAAAAGGAAAAGATATAGAAGCAGTCATTAAACTCTTACCCAAAGAGGCAATATATTACTTGGTTCAACCGCAGATATTTAGAGCCATACCTGTTAGCGACCTCGACGAGATGTTTGCCGATGATGGATTAAGGAGTACTCAGTATCAGACAGTTGCGCAAGGGTATGAATATGCGCTGAGCGAGGCTCATTCTGAGGATCTTGTCTATATCGGGGGTAGTAGCTTTGTAGTTGGAGATTTACTGGCTTATTTGGCGAAAAGTTGACTGAGATCTTTGAAGGCCTTAAACTCTAAGGCATTGCCACAAGGGTCTAACAAAAACATGGTCGCTTGCTCTCCAACCTCTCCCTCGAATCGGATATATGGTTCTATGACAAACGCTATCTCCAGTGATCTTAATCTCTCTGCTAGGGCTTCCCATACTTCCCATGGCAAGACCACACCATAGTGGGGTACAGGTACGTCATGGCCATCTACGACATTACTTGATGACTCTTCGATTGATGTCTTTGGCTTATAATGGATAACGAATTGATGACCAAAGAAGTTGAAGTCTACCCACTGCTCTGTAGAGCGACCTTCTGGACACTGCAATACATCTCTATAAAATGCTCTAGCTACGGGTACATCATGTACTGGTATAGCTACATGAAAAGGCGAAAGAACATTGGACATTATAAAAGATTCTTGTGTGAGAAGTATCGATGATAAATGAATAGTACAATCACCGATCCTATGGAGGCTATGATTAATTGCCCGATGAGATTGGTTCCCCTTATCCCTATCAAGCCACTAGTCAGACCTCCAACTATAGATCCAGCGATACCTACTATCAAGGACGACAGCCAACCTGATTTCTCTTTTTGAGGAGTGATCATCTTGGCAAGCGATCCAGCGATTAGACCTACCAGTAAAAATTGAATCATGTAGAAAGCTAATTTAAGGCAATATAATCCTATGTTGCCTAATGGGCAATTCCGATCATCTGATCTTTAAATTAAAAACTATAAAAATTGGAAAGTAAAAGTTCTAATCGATAGCTATAGTTTTAATTATGATACGGTATCAGATAAATACTGACGATAAAAGAATAAAACAACTGATGCCCCAGCTAAAGCTATGATCAGGTTTGGTATTACCATAGATGCTTCGATACCTATCAAAGCAGCGGCAAAGCCACCAAAGATTGATCCAACAATAGCAATGACAAAAGCAAAAATGGAATTACTTATTTCCATTTTTGGGAGGAGCCGATTAGCAGCGATACCGCCAATGACCCCCATTGCAAGCCACATTAATAATGTCATAGTAAAAAGTTTTTCTTGAATATAATAAATTTTGAGCTTTTACGTAAGGCTCATTCACTACATAGACGATCAGCTCAGGCTAAAAACGGTATTTATATGCTTTATTGACTCCTATTTAGCATGTTTTATGGTCCAATTACCCTCGTTTGCTCTTCTGAAAGTAGATCTCTGTTAACAATGATGCTCGTATTAAGCTCAAATCCAGCAAGTACGATAAACGCATTTAGCTGAAGCCACAAGAGCAATACGATCAAAGCTCCTACCGTGCCATACACCTCATTGTAGCGATCAAAGTTGTTGATGAAATAAGAAAAACCTACCGAAAACAGAATCGACAATATAGTAGCTAATGTAGCTCCCGGGTTGAACCATTTTAATGGTTTATAAGTAGAGGGACCATAACGATAGATAACAGTTATTACACTATAGAATAAGAAGACTACCACAAACCATTTTAAAATGCTGAATAGAATGCTTGAAAATGCGGTTAGGTCAAGTGCAATAGCCACAAAGTCTAAAAATTGTCGCCCAAGTATGATCAGTACGATCGAGGCAAACACAATTAGTGCGAACAATACTGTCAATATGAGAGCAATTAATCGCTTCTTAAAATAATTACGACTTTTAAAACTGACATCATAGCTCTTATCAAACCCATACATCAATGTAAGCATCCCACTCGAGGCAAAGAATAAGGATAACAAGAATCCTGTTCCTTGAAGACCTACAGAGCCCTGTGTTCGGATGCCCTCAATTATATTCAGTAGATATTCTTTGGCAGTAGAGGGGAAGACGCCGTCTATGGAGTTTTCAAATTGTACAATGGCATTTTCTGCCCAAGGCGTATATGATATTAATGGCAATACAAAGATTACAAAAGGGAATATACTCAAGAAAAAACTGAATGCTACAGAATTAGCTCGAGTAGGAAGATTGTCTTTTTGTAACTCCTTAGTTATGAATCTGACTATATTATACAGAGGAACCTCATTGAACCCTGGCAGGATAAACTGTTGAGACCAATGAATGATGCCAGCAAGATGCAGCTTTCGGATGATCAGGATTCTAAATGCTCGAAGACGTTTATTCAAAAGAATGTGTCTATTTTATTGCTCAGATATGCAGGGCAAGATACTCTTTTGTTAGTAGTCATATCAATGAAAAAGAGTTTAACGATTCCTTTATTAAGGAGCTCATCATCTTGATTAAACACTTTATGATGAAAAGTGATCATTTTAGTTGGCCTTTCGATGATTGAGGTTTCTATCTTGAGTAGGTCGTCATACTTAGCAGGGAGGCGATATCTACAGTTGAGTTCCAATACAGGCATCATGATCTTTAGTTCTTCTTCCATATGATAATAGGTGAGGCCCATATCTCGGATTAATTCGGACCGACCTATCTCATATAACTTGGCGTAGTGGCCATAGTATAGATAACCCATTTTATCTGTGTCAGCATATAATACCCTCTTGGTTGCTATACCTTTTACCATTATGCGATGATGTACTTAAGTATGAGAAAAAGTTATCACTAAAGTAATTTATCCACCTACGTTCATGACAACTGTTTGACAGCGAAAATAAGAGATACAGTGTAGAGAAGGCTCAACTATCAGCAGATTAATATCAAACCGTGTAGGATAGGACTATTATAATGGAGAAGGCCCTTAGCCCTTACGGACAACGAGACTCCCGATAGAGTACCCTGCACCAAAGGAACAAATAAGTCCAATGTCTCCAGCATCGAGATTATCTTGGTATAAATGAAATGCTATGAGTGAGCCTGCAGAAGCCGTATTGGCAAATTCGTCCAATATGATTGGCGCTTCTTGTAATGATGGTTGGCGGCCTAGGAGCAGATGACCTATGAGTTTGTTCATATTGATATTGGCCTGATGTAGCCACCATCTTTTCACATCCTTTTTGTCGATCCCCACTGAGTCCAAATGATCTGATATATGTGCCGCAGCCATAGGGCAGACCTCTTTGTATACTGTTCTTCCCTGTTGCGAAAAATACTGATCCTTATCCAACGGATCTACATCATTAGCATTGAGCACATATCCAAAGTTAGATCTGATATTATTGGAGTATTTAGTAAACGCTTTGGTGCTTAATATTTCGAAGGGTGATGATACCGTGCACGTCTTATCGGATTCGACGATACTTGCTACAGAGACGTCCCCAAATATGAAGTGACTGTCTCTGTCCTTATAGTTCACCTGTGGAGAGGTTAGTTCTGGATTGATCAATAAAACACATTGGGCTGTGCCGGCTGAGACCATTTCATAGGCCCTCTGTAAGGCAAAAGTAGCAGCAGAGCAAGCGACCAACATGTCAAAGCCAAAACCTTTTATACCCAATGCATCCTGTACCTCGATAGCTATGGCCGGGTAGGATCTTTGAGTATAAGCACATGAGACGATGATTGCATCGATATCTTCAGGACGTTTATTAGCTCGAGTCATAGCTCTCTTGGCTGCGTAGATGGCCATCTCTGCCTGATCTGACAGTTCTCCGTCGGACCTTACAGGTATTTTTGGACGCATTCTATCTAAATCGAGCACTCCATTTTTTTGGTAGATATATCGGCTTTTAATACCTGAGGCTTTCTCTATGAATGCCGCAGAAGAATACTCTTTGGCTTTTAAGGCACTTGTCTCTATAGATGAGGCATGTAACGCATTGTATTGATCTACATGCTTGTTGTAGCATTCGACCAGTTCTTCATTGGTAATTGTATTGTCGGGTTTCCAGAGTCCAGTACCACTGATTACTACCATATTAAGAGATCATTCCTTATGTTAAAAAGGCCGCAATATAGTATGGGTTTTCTATACCCAGAGTTAAGCTCATGTCAACTCAGAACCGACAACAATGATGACAAAACTATTGACTAGGTTAAGTTTCAATTCCGCAGTAGTACAATACAGAGCTCGCTACTCGACACCCGCTACTATCTTCGTCCCAATACCGCATAGGCTCAAACTCGCAACTGATTAAATTTTAATATCGCAGTGGTTCATTTTAGAGTCGATATTGAACAATCGCTACTGACGTTTATCAATTCTGCGGTGGTTCAATTCAGAGCTCGCTAATAATTTACTCGCTACTCGTCACTAATATCTGTTTCAATTCCGCAGTGGTTCATTTTAGAGTCGATAATAAACAATCGCTACTGATGTTTATCAATTCTGCGGTGGTTCAATTCAGAGCTCGCTACTAATTACTCGCTACTCGTCACTAATATCTGTTTCAATTCCGCAGTGGTTCAATTCAGAGTCTTGGCCTCATCCACAGTGAGCGGCATATTGGCATGTTTCAATTCCGCAGTGGTTCAATTCAGAGAGAGTGACATTTACAGGAGAGACGGTCGTGATTCCGTTTCAATTCCGCAGTGGTTCAATTCAGAGTAAAACACGATAATTTCTATCCTTGGACATATGAAGTTTCAATTCCGCAGTGGTTCAATTCAGAGCTGGGATGAAGTGATCAGGAACAGACCCGACCGAGTTTCAATTCCGCAGTGGTTCAATTCAGAGGAGATCTCGACAAGGTACGGTGATGTTCTCAACTTCGTTTCAATTCCGCAGTGGTTCAATTCAGAGCTGCGGGGCTGGTACAAGTATTGATCTTTCAATATTGTTTCAATTCCGCAGTGGTTCAATTCAGAGAGGCCCTCAAGGAGATCAAGGTTTGCAGGGCATTGAGTTTCAATTCCGCAGTGGTTCAATTCAGAGATATATTATTGGGGAAAGAAGAAAGGATAAAAAACGGTT
>CAZJHC010000046.1:0-15109 GCA_964545645.1 uncultured Saprospiraceae bacterium | reverse complement strand
CAGTATTCTCCTGGTTTTTGGATATCTCAGACGGATTGTATGGACAAGATCTTTATGCAGGTAGACATCTATGAGGAGCGAGGCAATTTGGAAAAATGTATCCAATTATTAGAAAATATACCAGTAACCTTTGCCTTCTCATTGTCCAAAGGCTATGCTACATACCGCCTCGTTGAATTGTACGAAAAAGCCGGAGATATCGACAAGGCTATGGCCAAGGCAGATTTATTCCTTAAAGATTACAAGGATTGTGATGACAAATACAAGCCTTGGGTGGAAGAAGTCACCATTTTCAAGGATAAAACATTGAAACAAATGTTGTAATATCAACCTTTATTTTAGACCAAGTGCCTTGATCAGCCCTAACCAAAAAGTAATTGCCATGAAAATACTGGTAGTAGATGATGAGAAAGACGTGAAGCTCTTGTTTGAACAACGCTTCAGAAAAGAAATTAAAAAAGGAGAGGTCGAGTTTGCCTTTGCCTACTCTGGAGAAGAGGCATTGCAATATCTCAATGACAATCTACACGAGGCAGTACTAATCCTATCTGATATAAATATGCCGGGGATGAGTGGACTGCAGCTCTTAGAAACCATTAAGTCAGATTATAATGACCCTCCACCAGTAGTCATGATGATCACGGCCTATGGTGATGAAGAAAATTATAATATAGCTAAGACCTTAGGAGCAGATGATTTTCTTACTAAACCAGTAGATTTCACTACATTGAAAGAAAAACTGAAAACACTGATCTAATGGCCAAAATACTGGTGGTAGATGATGAGGCTGATTTGGAGCTTTTGATCAAGCAAAAGTTCAGAAAAAAAATAAAGAGCAACGACTATGAGTTTGTCTTTGCTCAAAATGGCGCTATCGCCTTAGAGCGATTGTCAGAAACTAATGATATAGACCTCATCCTGAGTGATATCAATATGCCGGTCATGGATGGCTTAGCGCTACTAAAGGAAGTTAATCAAAAACACTCACTACTTAAGACGGTCATGGTATCGGCGTATGGAGATATGGACAATATCAGATCAGCCATGAATAGTGGTGCCTTTGACTTTATCACCAAGCCGGTCAATTTTGATGATCTGGAGATAACTATAGATAAGACCATCGATCATGTCCACAAGACTAAGCAGACACTAAAAGCTATCAAGGAGAACAATATCCTTAAGATGTACGTCGACGACAGTGTACTCAACTTTATGAATAGTAGAGAGTTTGAGGAGGCCTTGATTGATACCGAGACCATTGAAGCCAGCGTCGTATTCATTGATATCTGTAGTTTCACAAAACTCAGCGAATCGCAATCCGCCAAGAAGGTTGTAGAACTACTCAATGGCTACTTTGAAGTCATCGTTAAGGAGATTATCGAGCGCCAAGGTTACATAGATAAATTTATTGGAGATGCCGTGATGGCCATATTTAGAAGTGATCAACACGAAGTTCGTGCCGTTGAGGCCTGTGTAGCTGTCAGAAATGCCATTAATGCCCTACCAGAGGATCTATATGACATCGGATTCATGCCCAAGGTATCCATAGGAATCAATAGCGGTGAGATGGTCGCCGGCAATATAGGATCTGCTCGTTTAAAACGACTTGACTATACGGTGATCGGTGCCAATGTCAATATGGCACAAAGGTTAGAAGCAGCGGCAGAGCCTAATGACATCTATATCTCTCAATCAGTTCGGCAGAGTACAAGAGATATTGTTGAAGCTATCAGCGCAGGTTTTTTCCCGCTGATCAAAGGATTAGACCCGATCGAAATATTCAAAATATAACTATCTGAATGAGAACTATCATTAGCATAATTATTATCACTTTATCCATTAATTATGATGCTTTTTCTCAGGCATCTATGTGTGCAGCAGGAGAATTTTATGATTCGGGTACAAACTCTTGTATGTCATGTCCTGCTGGAAGCATTCAACCAAACTCCGGAGCTGAAGACTGTATTTCATGTCCATTAGGGAGATTTCAGCCTGATCCTGGACAAACATCCTGTTTGGAATGCCCTCCTGGTACTTATAGTGATGTACCCGAAGCAACAGCGTGCAAACCATGCGCAACTGGAGAGACAAGTCCAGCAGGATCTATTAGCGCCACCGCTTGTGTTGCGAATAGTGGAGCAGGAGTTGGATCTAATGCTATCCCCACATTATCAGAATGGGCATTGATTATTCTCTCGATGAGCCTTATGATTATTACGCTTACTTGGTATAGGATAAATAGAAGATTGGAAATAAGAAAAATACACAACCAAAAGAAAGGCTAAAACCATCATCGGCGCCTAAAGGAATAATTTAGAATGGAGCAAATAGAAATCATCTCCACTCACTTCTAATTACAATGAAGCTCTAATCCTTAAGACACCATACGATAATAGATATTGCGCATATTAAGTATAGGGTATTAAAAAATCTTGCAACCTTGAATGTCATGTTAGTGATCAATGCATAACTTGTAGGTGAATTAGAAAAAAACTATCATGCTATTTATACGGAGTATCCTCATCGTTATGGTCTTTTCGTGGCTCTTAGCTTGCCAAAGTGACAATAGTACATTGAAGACTAAAGAACCAAGTACAAGTCTCTCCGATCTCTATAATTGGAGTGAGGAACCTGCTACACCTACTCAAGAGCTATTAAGTAAATACACCCCATTCAGGCTCACCACCGACCTGACAAAGCTTAGCGAGAACCAAAAAAGTATGATCAAAATCCTCATAGAGGCAGCAACTTATATGGATCGACTCTTTTGGTATGATGCTTACGGTTCCAAAGTTGATTTTATGGCTTCATTAGCGGATAATGATCAAAAAGCATTTGCAATGATCAACTATGGCCCATGGGACCGGCTCAATGGCAACGAAGCTTTCATAGATGGCATCGGAGTCAAACCTCTCGGCGCCAACTATTATCCTGCAGATATGACCAAAGAAGAGTTTGAAGCATCGGATCTCAAAGATAAGGCAGGACTCTATACCTATATCCGACGCAATGATGATGGAGCACTGATCACCGTGCCGTACCATCAACAGTTTGCAAAGGAGGTGGAGCGTGTATCTCGACTACTTCTCATGGCAGCAGATCTGGCCCAAGATGAAGGATTAAAAAATTATCTCACACTACGAGCTGCAGCCATAACAACAGATAACTATCAAGACAGTGATATGGCCTGGCTCGACATGAAGAGCAACCAGATCGATGTAGTCATCGGTCCTATCGAGACTTATGAAGATCAACTGTTTGGTTATAAGGCAGCACATGAGGCCTATGTACTGGTTAAAGACATGGAGTGGAGCAAGCGATTAGCCAAGTATGCCGCTTTTTTGCCCGATCTTCAAAAAGGACTCCCTGTACCCAATCAATATAAAACAGAGTCACCCGGCACTGATACGGAACTCAATGCTTATGATGTTATCTATTATGCTGGCGATTGTAATGCTGGCAGCAAAACCATTGCGATCAACCTTCCCAATGATGAGGAGGTGCAACTCGCTAAAGGCACTCGCAGATTACAACTTAAGAATGCTATGCAGGCCAAATTTGACAAAATACTGATACCGATAGCAGATATGCTAGTGGATGACAGTCAACGTGATCATATTTCTTTTGATGCTTTTTTCTCCAATACGATGTTTCATGAAGTCGCTCATGGTCTCGGGATTAAGAACACCATCAATGGAAAAGGCACCGTCCGCAAGGCCCTCAAGGAGCATGCCTCAGCGATAGAAGAAGGTAAAGCAGATATGCTCGGTCTTTATATGATCAAACAACTACATGAGCGTGGAGAGCTTGACGCAAACCTCATGGACTACTACGTGACGTTTATGACCTCGATCTTCAGGTCCGTACGATTTGGTGCTTCGTCAGCTCATGGCAAGGCTAATATGATCCGATTCAATTTCTTTAATGAGATGGGCGCCTTTGAAAAATCTGCAGCCACTGGTAAGTATACTGTGAACAAGGCCAATTTTGAGAAGGCCATGGATCACTTATCTCAATTGATATTAACGCTCCAGGGAGATGGTAGCTATAATCAAGTGGCAACGTTAGTAGAAACTATGGCAGTGATAAGGCCAGGATTGCGAGGTGATCTGGCCAGATTAGCAGAAGCTGGTATCCCCGTTGATATCGTATTTGAGCAAGGTGTAGAAGTCTTAGGACTTTAAGACTTAGAATGTATCTGAAAATAATTTTACTCAGTATCTGTCTCTTACAATTAAGCCTACTCGAGGCTCAAGAGGATTCAATTCCAAAAGGCTTTGGCTATATACATGAAGAGATTCCTTCAATTAGATATGAAATCAGGTATGCTAGCAATAACAATTTTATCGGTACTACTATCGACGGATATATCAATGAGGTAGCTATTCTTTCAAATGAAGCTCTGAAAGGTCTTAGCAATGTTCAAAAAGAGCTCGAGTCGCTCGGTTTAGGAATCAAGGTATTTGATGCCTATCGGCCTCAGCGTGCAGTCAATCACTTTGTAAGATGGGCTCGCATCCCAAATGACACTCTAATGAAGTCAATATATTATCCCGATGTACCTAAAAATGAATTATTCAAAAGGGGCTATATCGCCAGCAAGTCAGGTCACACCCGAGGTAGTACTGTAGATCTTTCTTTTATCCATCTCGATACACAAGAAGAATTGGATGTTGGTGGACCTTTCGATTTTTTTGGTAAGCTTTCTCATCATGATTACAAAAATATTACGACAGAACAGCGATCAAATAGAGCATTTATGAAGGCCATTATGTCTAAGCACGGTTTCAGATCATACTCTGAAGAATGGTGGCACTACACCCTAAGAGGAGAACCCTATCCTGATACCTATTTTGATTTTGTGGTGAAATAAGCGATAAGTCCTTGATTCAGCTATAACAGTATAAAGAGTGTTCTTTAGATATCTGTGATTTTCTAATCTATAGGGCCAAAAACCACTTTACCCGAATTTATAAAACCATTAGCATCAGCACCGGAAGCACCTATGAGAAGATTGATACCATCGGTCGATATTACATTAGCATTATTTAAACTGTAGCCAAAGCTACCCTGCACCTCTGGAAATGTATCGACAATCGTTCGATTATAGCCCCACCCATTATTATAATGATAGACTTCGACTGCCCCAGCATCAGACACATTGTTACTATCGGATTGCTTAGATATGAGTACATAGTCTCCCTTCAGGTCTACAGTACTCCCAAATCTTTCGAATGGATCAATGGTCTGACTTACAATGGTGTCAACTACCTGCCAGGTATCATTCATACGCTCAAAGACATAAACCGCTCCTGCTTGAGATGTTCCATTTACTTCTGACTCTCTTGCTCCAACAACCAAGGTATTATTATCAATAGCGACGCTAACTCCAAATTCATCACCAATCTCATAATCGGAGCCTAATATGACCTCCTGGCCCCATATATTGCCCACTTTACGATACATATAAACTTTGCCTGTTGAGTTTCCTTGATAAAAAGTAGTTTCAGAACCAACTGCTATATACTGATCTGTCAGATCAATGGCAGTTCCAAAATAAGTGTCACTTATATTTTGATTACTAATGAACTGCCCTATTTCTGTCCAATCGCCAGCGATATTTTCATAGAGGTAAAACTTACCCTGATTGGTATAATCTGCACCGCCAGAGTTAAACACTTCAGTTCTGGGTGCAGAAATAGCCATGTAGTTGTCATACATACTGATGGCATAACCAAACTCGGCTTCTGTTGACAAATCATCTGGTTCTATGATTACATCTTCTTCCCATGTGCCGTTATTATTCTTATACATATAGACTTTACCATCATCTTGACCATGCGCACTTACTGCTATCCAATCGTCATATATAGCTACGGCACGACCAAAGTTAGCTCCAAACTCTGGGTCAGGTCCTTTAGTCGCTAATAACTCTGACCAATTGGATCCATCATAGCCAAAAATATAAATAGTCCAACCATTAACTCCTCCTCCACCAATGACGGCATAATCTCCATATATAGCAACGGACCGTCCAAAAGTTCCGGGATTGGTAGCGATATCAGAGGCAATATGATATTCGTCGCAACACATCGGGTCCACATCAGGGATCCCCGCATTAGATGAACCAGTGACGCTACACTTCATTAAGCTTCGCCACTGACTTCCATCATAACCTTCAAAGTCCTGAGTGGCAGTGTTCCATCGGATGGTACCTGCTTCAGGGTTAGCAGGATTCTCGTATCCTATACTAACTGCTCCTTCTACGTCTAAAGCAATAGAGGGATCAGCAGTACCAATACCAACGTTTCCATTGTAGTTGATCCCGTTATTATTACTACTCCAAAAAGATGAACTACCACTACCTCCATCCTGCCATGTCACATTACCCGCCCCATCAGTTGTGAGCACCTGGCCGTTAGTGCCTTTAACATTAGGTAATACATAAGCTTTATTGATACGAACTTTACCATTGGACCCTATCCCAAATATTTGAGCACCATTATAAGCAAAAATGATTGGTGATGGCAGAATGTTCGCCGCATCAAAAGTGCCTGCCTTGGGTTTAGCATTAAATGCCCACTTGTCTGCCTCATTATTCTGAAACCAAAGCCTAACAAAATCAGACTCTTCTGTCTCCTTCAGCAAGAACTGTGGTGAGGTGGAAGTCGAATTTGATTCTACCTCATAATGCGCTTGTCCACTGACCATGCTGGCAATGAAGCAGGATAACAAAAGCATTAGATAAGAGCTCTTCATAATGATAATTTTTAGTAAAGAAAAGCCTCATTGGAGAGATAAAATTTACCCATATGGGTAAATTTTAATGATCTGCTGCGCTCTATCAACATGAGCACCACTTTTTATCGTTATAAAATTTATCAGACTCGATTAATCATCAAAACAGAGTTATACTCCAACTCAACTATGTCAATCTGTGACATGGAGTTAAACATCGGGCAGAGTAATAAAAAAACAAGTAAGAGAGCTACTTTAATTACTTTAGTGCACTGAGTCAAATCCTACAATATGTCCATTTACTATATTCCTAAAGTCTTCCTAGTTAGTCTATTCATTTATTCGTTTGCCTATGGCCAAGCGGATATAGATTCATCGTTACTGACAATCGATCGACTATATGCTTCCTCAGAGTTCAGACAAGAGCGAATGCAAGCCATTCAGTGGACAGATCATGGAGACTCCTACGTCATCGTTGAATATAATGAGGGTCAAAACGAGCTAATCAAATATCAATCCTCTTCGCAAGACAAGTCCCTATATCTATCCAAAGCACAACTAACACCTGAGGGTCAAGAAGAGGCGCTTAGCGTACGTTCTTTTAGCTTATCAGATGACGCTTCCAAAGCGCTGATATTCACCAATACAAGTAGAGTCTGGCGTACCAATACCAAAGGAGATTACTGGGTATATGATTTCAGCACTTCCAAGCTCACTCAATTAGGTCAATCCTTCCCGTCATCCTCCTTAATGTTTGCTAAGTTTTCTGCTGACAACAGATATGTAGCTTATGTTCAGGATTTCAATATTTATATAGAAGAGTTCACTACGGGAGTTGTCACACAGTTAACTCATGATGGTACCAGAGATATCATCAATGGCACTTTCGATTGGGTATATGAAGAAGAGTTTGGTTGTAGAGATGGATTTAGATGGAGTCCTGACGGTCGCACCATCGCTTACTGGCAGCTTGATGCTTCAGATATCAAGACTTTTTATATGATCAACACGACGGATTCAATCTATTCTCAACTGATCCCATTACAATATCCTAAGGTTGGCGAGAACCCTTCTTCTTGCAAGGTTATGTATGTTGATGTAGATTCCAAGGCTATCAAGACCATAGATATCCCTGGTGATCCATATCAGAACTACATACCAGCGATACAATGGATCAGCGGAGAAGAATTGCTGCTCCAACAGTTGAATCGTAAGCAAAATCATCTGAAGGTATGGCACTATAATATCACTACCGGTGCACTCAAGGTAGTGTATGAAGAGCAAGAAGATACCTGGGTAGATATGAGCTATCCCGATGCGACCGCCAGTAATTGGGGAGATAACGATTTGGTGATTATTGATAAGGGACATTCATTCCTCAGAATGACTGAGAATGATGCTTATAGACATGTCTACAAAATAAATATTGCCACTGGAACAAAAACACTCCTTACACCTGGAGACTACGACGTTGCATCCTGGTCAGTAGCAACAGATGATAGGTTGTATTACATAGCGTCGCCGGACAACCCTACTCAGCGATATCTCTATCAGGTAGATTTAATGGGCAATGGAGAGTCTTCGAGGCTTACTCCTGTATCTTACTCAGGATTGAATCGTTACAACATCTCTCCTAATGGGGACTTTGCATGGCATAGTCACTCTAACACCTTGACTCCCAATACGGTTAGATTAGTAGCGCTACCTTCTCACGATATCATACATGATGTTGTAACCAATTCTGCCTTTAAAGAAAAACTAAACAGCCTCAAGATGCCAACAGTAGATTATCATCAGATTACAACTCGAGATGATATCACTATGGATGCCAGAATGATTAAGCCATATGGTTTTGATCCTTCCAAGAAGTATCCCGTCATCTTTCATGTCTACGGAGAACCCTGGGGGGCAGTAGCTAATGATCAGTTCATAGGACTTTGGCATGCCCTGCTGTCGCAACAGGGCTTTGTGATCATCAGCATAGATAATCGAGGCACCCCAACACTCAAGGGCTCCGCCTGGCGCAAGAGCATCTACAGAAACATCGGTCGCATCAATGCTCAAGACCAAGGTAAAGCAGCTCAAGAAATATTGAAACTACCCTATCTCGACCACTCAAGAGTCGGTGTATACGGCTGGAGTGGTGGTGGCTCTATGACTTTGAATTTGCTGTTTCAGTTTCCAGACACCTATCACGTAGGCATATCAGGAGCTCCAGTCTCCTATCAACTCTACTATGACAATATCTATCAAGAGCGATATATGGGACTGCCGCAAGAAAACTTAGAAGACTTCATCGCAGGCTCTCCAGCTACTCATGCCCACAATCTCGAAGGCAAGCTCCTCTTGGTACATGGTACAGGCGATGACAACGTCCATTATCAAAACAGTGAACGACTGATCAATGAACTCATCAAGCATAATAAGCAGTTTGACTTTATGGCATATCCCAACCGATCTCACAGTGCCTCCGAAGGGGTCAACACTGTGAGACATAAGCAACAAATGATGTTAGATTATTTTGTAGAGCACTTGTTAGATTAGATTATTCTCTCGGCATGGTATGAGTTACTACGCAACCATCAGTAGATGAAGCAGATTGAATCCACGATATTCCTGAGCGATCATCCAAAACGGTAAACTCTAAAGACCCTGCATTATCATCGGCTATGAAAGTGATTGTCTCATTGTCAGTGGTAAAGCTGCCGGTAAAAACTGTCGGTGTAGAAAATCTGATGGAACCAGTATTAATACTGTTAACCTGGACGAACCGAGCTGCATTATTAGCTTCTAAAATAAGCGTAATTCTGAGGCACTCTTCTTCGCCATCAGAATTGACCAAACAATATTCATCCTCGCCATTAGCACTAAAACTTCCATTACGATCAGAGTCATTGCAACTTGAAATGACAAATGTCGTGGAGGAATAGCGACCCTCATAGTCAAAATCAAATACTGCGCAATCTATTCCTGACCATCCATCAGGACAATCGCAGGTTCCTTCCACACAGATACCATCATTAAAGCATGATATATCCTCACATGGATCTGAAGAGCATGAAGTGATAAAGGCAAATGTGGTCAAAGCCATAAAGAGATAAATGAGTTTTTTCATAATAATTATTTTTATACGAATGTGCAACATCATGAGACATCAAAACCCATACTTAAGTATAGGTTTTGGGCTGTATAGTATTGATTTCAATGTACTATCTTAGAGATATGCACCGATTGTACTATATCATTCTAATAGTTGTCTTGGTTATGGCTTGTGGAGATGAATCAATACCCGGGTCACGTCCTATCCCTGACGACACGATTAATACAGAACCGCAACTATTAAAGTCGGCTGAAGAATACACAGAAGGTCTCTTGCTATCTTATTATGAATTAAATTACTCACCAGAAGGAGAAGTCATCAGTATCTACTCACAAATCCACAATGGTTCTGAGGTCATGACTCAAATAATCTATGATGGGCCTGTGGTAAAAGAGATTAAGCAAGAAATCTTCAGAGTGAACCAAACAATTACCACATATTATGATGTGCAATGGGTAGCCGACGAAGTAATATTATACCACCGTGACTCTGATAGGATATCCGTATTTAAAGTACGTGACGGCTATGTTGACTCTTTCAAACTCAATTTTTTCGCTAATAGCCCTGCAAGCGTAGAAATGAGATTTGTCAGGGATGATATAAATAACCTTATATCATCAACTTTTTATGAAACATCCAACGACAATGAAGAATTTTTTGTTGGTGAATTTACTTATGGTGATCACGACGAACTAGGAGGCATACCAGAATTTCTAAATTCAATAGCTCAGCCGTTGGTACTGGATTATACATTATCATTCGCTTTAGGGTTGAAGATTTCTAATGATATGCCCACCAAATCTACTCAAAGATTTAGAGGAGCAGACATGTCTGACGACTTTCTAAAAGGGGAAATTATTGAACGTATAGGGTCAGGTCAAGTGAAAGAGTATTCTTTTGGTAATGATCAATCAACACAAAAGATTAATCGCCGATTCGAGTATTAATCGAACCGGCGAATGTATCTATAACGCTCTCAAATATATATTATCATAAGTGGCTTCTATATCCAATTTGGCCATACCATTGCCCATGACTGTCTTGATATCTTCTCCTCGACCGCAGTTTTCACCCTGCTTGGCGGAATTTTTATAGTTCATATTTAAATCAGTATAGATTGACCCATATGATGTTGACAACCCTAAACTGGCGTTTAAATCCTCTGGCACCGCTATATCGACATGTCCATAAGTCGATTCGATATAATAATCCGCTTGAGATGAAAAATCATCAATGCTCATCTCAACATCTCCATAGGTAGCTACTACATGGCTCTTGGCAGGCAGCTCTTTAGATTCTATATCTCCATAAGTAGTATAAGCCTTAAGTATCTTATCTCGAGGTACTTCTATAACATAATTGGCTTCTATATGATGACCATAGTTCATGCTATCAAATCCTTTCCAGCCTTGAGAATGATCGAATCCTTTTGATTTAGTATATGTATAATTTCCTTCCTTGTCCCTTAGATAAACTACCTTTTCTATATCATCAAATTCTAATTCTATCTCAATAACTATTTTATCACCTTTCTTCTTTTCATTAATTTGAATGCGGTCATCATATGGCTGCCCATTAATCATCGCATTACCGGTTACTTTGACTACAGGGTCATCAGTTAGTCGGAGCATTACATCCCCCCAAGTAGCCGATACCTGGATAGTACTGGCTTGCTGAGTATTAATCTCTTTAGAGAAAGAAGTGTTAGCTAAGTTAGCCCAAGGCTGCGCCATGGTAACCCAAAGGGTTACGATAAGTAAACTCTTCATTATTTTTAAATTTTATAGTTAGCAGAACAAAGGCTCAATTCGAGCCTCCAGTTTATTTGTTTTTCCGTAGATAAACATTCTCATATCCCGACTTCACATTCATACTTACTCCCCCACCATTAATATCTCCATATAAGCTCTTGGAATTAATACTATTATAGTCTCCTTTGTGGTCCGACTTTGTGGCAATTTCTACATCTGTGTAGATCCCGCCATAAGGCGTTTTTACATCCACACTTACTTTAGAGTCTGAAGGAATACTCACATCCACGAAGTCGTAAACAGAATATAAACTGATGGCATTGACTTGAGATACTTTACTAAAATGTACATCAACAGATCCATAGACAGATTTGATCGACAATGGTCCTGTTACATCTTTCAATTTAACGTCGCAATAATTAGTTGAAACGACTATTTCTCCTTCAATATCCTTGGCATAAAAGCGCTCTCCACTATTGGCTCTATGGGAGTATTCGACGTTGAGGTTTTTGGGTATCTGCAACTTATACAAAGATTCGCCACAACTATTACTGATAGCTGATATAACCATCTTACCGTCATTTTCTTCTACAGACAGTCCAATGCCGGTATTGTCTTCGAGGCCAAGAGAGTTGACCAGTTTCAATCCAGCAGCACGATCGGGATCATCTCCATGATCAAAGTCATCTGTAGAGATGATAATCTCACTCCCTGTGTATCCTTCTATGATCACATCATCCATATTAGCGATCACTATAGTACCAGTATTAAATGGCACCTTATATTCTTGCCCTTTAAGAGACCCGAGAGCCATTAGTACTATTATTAATTGTATATATTTTATCATGTTATAAGATTTAATATTCTAAAAAATTAAAGATTATGAAACTCAAGTAAGCCTACTTGGGCCTCATCACGGATGAATTTTGGCATTTCTTCATCCTCTACTAACTCCTTAATGACCCGTTGGGCATCATCGGATTTAGTCTTGGACAAGGCATCAATTAAAGCTATTTGAACAAAAGGATCGGTCTCAACACTTAGTGCACGTATCATGTGAACACGAACCCATTCATCATTTATTTTTTCTGCCAAGGACTCCACAGCTGCGAGTCTAACATTGGCACTTTTATCTTCGGTGAGAGATTTGATTAAGACATTTTTAATCTGGGCATCTATCTCAGTCATCTTAGCAGATACTGTGACCGCATGTATCCTACCACTAACCGATGGGTTGTCATAAGCAGTGACAATATCCTTAACAGTGTTAAGCTGCCGTGTAGGATTATGAGCTTGCTGATTAACTGCCCGAGGTCTCAATCCATACCATATGCAAGCGATCAAACATATAGATGCAGCAATAGCCATAACCTGTCTCACAGACATCTTTATCACAGAGGCAGATCTTCCATGACCCTGGATCAAGTCATCGATTCTCTGATCCAGTTGGCTATTAGGTTGATGGTCTTGATCATCCATCAGTGTATATATCTCTCGATACTCTACTAACATCTCTTTGAGCTGGGGATTACTCTCCATCGCTTCCAATAGCTCCTGCCTTTCGGTTGGGAGCAACTCTCCATTGATGTAGTCTATTAATTTTTCTTCCCAGTTAATCATATTATACTTGATTTAGAACCAGTTTCTTTAGTGTTTTCATAGTGCGATGAACCTTAACCTTAACGGCCCCTTCTGTACATCCTAAGGTTATGGCCACTTCTGCATAAGGCATCTGTTGATAGCGAGTCATCATCAATATATGCTGCTGTTCTTCTGTCAACTGTTGTATAGCACGGTTCAATCTCATTTTTTTCTCACTTAAGTCATTTTTAGACTCTTCTGGTTGCTCGTAGAGTCTATTGATCGTCTCCTCTCCAGGCAAGCTTAATGGTTTCTTTTTATAAACATCATTGTGCGCATTGTGGGCTATCCTATACAACCAAGGCGCAAATGGCACATCAGCATTATAGGTACTTCTATATTTAATGACCTTTTCAAATACGGTCTGAATCAAATCTTCAGACTGCGATATACTATTGGTTCTCCTTAAGAAATAATTATACAAGCCAATCTTGTGTCTTTGATAAAGTGTGCTGATGGTGTTCATATCACCCATCTTAGCAGACATCATTAAGGATTCATCAGTTGACATAAATTATTTCAGTAGGTATTAAGAATACTCCAACCAAATCAAAAGGTTACAAGAAAAGTCAACAATTATTCAATAATTACCAATTCACAGAGTTAAGGACCATAATACCAGTTATGAATTTTCAGCTACATCATTGTTGGATATACATTTTATGTTCATCGTTTATACCTCTTATGGGTCAAGGGGACACTATTCGTACTCATATTTTTGGTCATAGCTTAATCAATTTTGTCCATCCAGATGATCCTCCTCCATTTCCCAATTATCAGAGTGCGGTCCCTTATTGGGTATCTGAGTTTGCCGCAGAAGCTGACAATCAATACGAACTGAGCGGTCAGTGGGGCCAATTACATGAGCACCGTCTTCTTAATGTTCAACCTAATTGGGGTTTTAGTAATGTCGCTGGGGCATGGGATGGAGATATAGAGACTTTTGATGAGGTGGACTTTACAAGCATTATTATAATGCCTAGCAACTTTGAACAATATTTGTCTCCCACGACAAATTTTGATGGACTTGATTACTCGACAGTTGATGCCACTGAGACAGTCTTTAATTGGTGCATAGCACAAGAGCCCAATCTGAATTTTTTTATCTATGAGCACTGGACAGAGATGACCTCTAATTTACTCATAGATAGTACAGGATGGAACGCCTATAATCAAACAATCACTGGATCCTACAATGATTGGTTTATCGATTATCAAGACGCCATGATCACACTCTATCCTAATAACTGCATCTCCATGATCCCAGTAGGGCCCATTATCAGCGAGATACTGACTATGGCTCCTTATGACCAAATCCCTCTCACAGAGATATATGTTGATGCAGATCCTCATGGCACACCCAATCTATATTTTTTGGCAGGTATGATCACATATATGGCACTTTATGAAGAACCCACACCAAGTACCTATGTCCCGCCAACCTATCTCCATGCTATGATTATAGCTAACTATAATAATCTAATAGATTTTATATGGCAAGCACTCCAAGCGTTTGACAATAATGATGGCGATAGCAGGGTATTTTGTACTGAGACAAGCACCAGCAGTACGGATCTGAGTCTCGACGTAGAGAGCATCACACTACTTCCTAATCCTTGTGATGATAAGGTCGTAATCTCTGGATTATTATCAGGATATTCTATTGACATACTCGATGCAAATGGTCAAGTGCATCAGTCCCTTAATACTACTCAAAGTCAAATAATAATAAATACAGCCTCCTTACCTGCAGGAGTATATTTTTTGAGAATATGGAACAACAGCAATTCCAATCTCCATATAGAGACAATGATTAAAATGTGAGTTACTTATTATTCTAACAACTTAACTACAATATGCTTTGTTAGACATCTCATTG
>CAZJHC010000045.1:4931-15258 GCA_964545645.1 uncultured Saprospiraceae bacterium | reverse complement strand
ACATTCTTGAAATACCAGATGAAGTCAATGCGCTCCATACCCATCGCTGCGACACCAGCAGCAGAACCGATGATCAACATACTCCCACCAGTCCCAGCAGAGTACGCAATAAAATGCCAAAGCTTAGCATCGATAACTTCAGTATACATACCCATTGATGCTGCTACCAAAGGTACATTATCAATAATCGCCGAGAACACTCCCAGAAGCATGATGACCAGATCTTGAGATGGCACAGATGCATCCAACCAAGCGGCCAGTTTATTCAATACTCCCAAAGATTCAAGGGATGCTACCGCCATGAGGATTCCTAAGAAAAATAGGATACTTGACATCTCAATACGTGACAAGGCAGTATGAGCAGAGTATAAATGCTTACGCTCTTCTTCAAAGTCCTCCTCAGGATGGATATATTCTGATACCAACCAAACGATACCTAAAGCCAACATCATACCGAGATATGGTGGCATATGTGTTATACTTTTGAAAATAGGTACTGATATAAGTCCCCCTATACCAACAAACAACATAGTCTGACTACTGAGTACTTTCAACTTGTCCTCTCCATGAGATTCATCTAACGAGCCAAGCTCCAAATCGCCTTGGAATGGCTTAGTCATAGAGGCTATAAACGTTGGTACTGCAAAACATACTAATGACGGTATCACCAAATGCGTTATAAGTCCGACAGTAGAGACACGCTCTCCTATCCATAGCATAGTCGTAGTGACATCTCCTATAGGAGACCATGCACCACCGGCATTGGCAGCAATGACACCCATAGATACAAACCACAGTCGCTCCTGCTTTTCGGGAACCAACCTTCTTAATAGTGATACTAATACAATCGTAGATGCCAAATTATCTAAGGTCGCCGACAAGAAAAACGCCAGGATACAGACTAACCAGAGCATTTTCTTCTTGCTGTTAGTCGTGATACGATTAGTAATAACGGCAAAGCCTTTGTGCAAATCGATCAACTCCACGATGGTCATAGCGCCAATCAGAAACACTAATATCTCTGCTGTCTTACCTATATGATGCAAGAGTACATTACTCAATCCCTTATAGTAATCATCGCCTCCATGACCAACGGCATGACCATGATGATCAATAACATCGAGGTGACCTACTGATATGAGCGCCCAACAAAGAGACCCCATTATAATGGCAGGAACAGTCTTATCAAGTTTGAGTGGATGCTCAAAAACGATGATCAAATATCCGAGAATAAAACATATTATGACTCCTGCTACCATAGTTCAATGTACTCTTGATACCGTAATAATATTAATTTATCGGTAAGGGGACTGTATTGTTGGGGCAGATTTTGGAGTCCTAAGCTCCTGCATTTTTTACATTATGATATCCCTTTATATGTAACTCCTTGATCAATCTGTTTCTTTGGTCTCCTTGGATGACGATTTCGCAATTTTTGACAGACCCTCCTACGCCACACTTAGATTTTAAGTATTTGCATAACTCTGTCAATCCTTCATGCGATAAGCTAAGCCCCTTGATCACCGATACTGTCTTACCTCCTCGACCTTTGCGTTCCAAGTATACCCTTAAAACATCATCGAGATCAGCCTGTTCTTGTTGGAGACTTTCTTGGCTATCAGTGGGTTCTACATTATCTGGATTGCCAAGAGATTGAAAGACATCCCACCCAAGTGATTTTGAAAACTTATCTTTCGCCATAGTTGAACATTCGAATGATTATTTTATTTGTACAAAAGTGCAATCTTTTCTTTAATAAATACTGAGCCAAAATCATAATAGCTATGCCCTCTAAGAAAGTAGAATTTTACAATAAAGAAGGAATTAAATTATCCGCCAAGATAGATCTTCCCTTAAGTCGTTCTCCTTTTCCGTTTGCCTTGTTTGCCCATGTATTTACGGGCAATAAGAACTTGACTTCCTCGAGGCATATCAGTAGAGCGCTGACACAAAATGGTATCGGAGTGATGCGATTTGATTTTACTGGTCTTGGCGAAAGCGAAGGCGACTTCTCTGAGACTAATTTTACTTCCAACATAAGTGACTTGGAATCAGCTGCGGCTTATCTTGCCGAGCACTATACCAGTCCAGCGATCATCATAGGGCATTCGTTGGGTGGATCGGCCGCACTGTTCGCCTCACAAAAAATTGAAAGCATCAAGGCAGTCGTAACTATCGGCTCTCCATCCTACCCTGAGCATGTAACACACCTCCTTAAGGACAATATCGAAACTATCGAGGAGAATGGCTGCTCACGAGTCAATGTAGGTGGGCGTACCTTCATGATTAAAAAACAGTTTCTTGATGATCTTCGAAGCCAGAATCATATAGATGTCATTAGCAATCTGCATAAAGGACTGCTCGTCATGCACTCACCCCAAGATACTGTGGTTGGAATTGATAATGCAGCTAATATCTATCAATTGGCTAAGCATCCTAAGAGCTTTGTAACTCTGGATGGTGCGGATCACATGTTGAGTAACAAGGGAGATGCTTATTATGCTGGATCCGTTATATCCTCATGGGTTAAGCGTTATGTAGATTTTCCTGAAGAGCTGAAATTAAAAACTGACAAAGAGGTCGTCGTGAGGCTCGAAGATGAAGATATCTATACTACGGATATCTTGGCAGGTCATCATAGCATGATCGCCGATGAGCCATCATCTATCGGGGGCAACGATTTTGGACCATCGCCATATGAACTACTCAATAGCAGTCTGGGTGCTTGCACTGCTATGACACTGCAGATGTATGCTCGTCGCAAAGGATGGGATCTACAAGAAGTAAAGGTCCATCTCTCACATGCTAAGAAAAATATCCACGAAACCGATATGCAAGAAGTGGATGGCGCTAATAGTCGCATAGACCGATTTGAGAAGGTCATCGAACTCATAGGTGAGCTTGACGACCACCAAAAACGCCGACTGCTTGAAATCGCCAACAAATGTCCCGTGCATAGAACACTGGCCACTCCTCAGGAGTTCGCTACACGATTAGCCGAGGACACAGAGTGGACTACCTTGTATTAGGTCCAGATTACTTTTTCGGCGTCTTCGTGCCATGATAGATATTGTTGGCTATAGCGATCGTCTATCTTGCTTCTTTTTACCTTCAGCGTTGGCGTTAAAAGAGAATTCGCTTCGGACCATTGTTCTGATTGTATGATGGCCGTAGAGATGTGCTCATACTTGGCACGATCACTATTAGCAGCGAGGATACTCTCTTGCAATGATTGAGCGACCTCAGATTTGTCTGCTTTCTGACCTATCTCCGAAAGATTAACCAATGCTATAGGTTGAGGGATACCCAATCCGGCAACACAAACCTGTTCTACATAATCGTTTTTCATGATGACCTCTTCCATAGGGTTAGGGGTTATATAACTGCCTTTGGAGGTTTTAAAGGCATCTTTCACTCGACCTATAACTCTTACATAACCATGCTCGTCGATGGTCCCACGATCTCCACTATGCATCCATCCATCCACTAAGACCTCCTTGGTTTTTTCTGGATTTTTGTAATATCCTGTCATCATATAAGGAGTCTTCATCAATATTTCATCCGTTTCTGGATCTATCTTGACCTCACCAAATGGTATGGCTTTGCCCACACTATCTTGAGGAGAATTTGGATCAGGGCTATTAGTCATGGATCCACAGACTTCTGTCATGCCGTAAGCCTCTATCAGATGGATATCGAGTTTTTTATAAAAATCCTTGATAAATGCTGGCGTTATGGCTGCACCTGTTGCGGCTATTTTTATACCATTGAGGCCCAGAGCTTTTCTTAGTTTCCTCTTGACCATTCCGGATACGATAGGAATCTTGAGCATTCGATCAAGCTTCTTCTGAGGCATCTTTGCTAAGACTCCTAAATAAAACTTGGTCCAGATACGAGGTACAGCAAAAAGCATCGACGGCTCGGTTTCCTGCAGATTCTTGGCAAAGGTGTTAAGGTTCTCGGCGAAAGAAATAGATCCTCCTCTGGCTATCGTAGGAACTTCAACACCAAGACGCTCACCGACATGATTCAGTGGCAAAAACGAGAAACACTTCCAATCTTCGACTTCAAACATTCCCAGCCAACCAGTTTTTCTTTCATTCTCTATGATCAGGCCGGGAGTCTTATGGGTATGCATGACCCCTTTGGGAGTACCTGTCGTACCTGAGGTAAACTTGATCGTCCAGAGATCATCACCATCAGGTATATAACTATCAGACTTGGGAGCATGCTCGGCCAATAACCTATCCCAATCCTCCCCTATGGTAATCTCTGCATTGTCCTGATAATGTGGAAACTTGATGACCTTTAGATCACTTGGGATTGCCTCCTCTTTGTCTCCCCAGCTATCTAATTTTCCTACAAACAGGAGTTTTATATCACTCAATTTAATAACCTCAGCAAGTTGAGCCTTGGGCAAGCTCGCATAATAAGGTACAGATACTCCTCCACACATATGTATAGCGAGATCGGCTACTATCCAGTGATAGCAGTTCTTAGATAATAATCCAATATGATCTCCCTTCTGGATACCCATAGATGCTACGGCGGTAGCTATCCTACGTGCTGCTTGACCAGCCTCAGCATAGGTCATAGTTGTCCACGTATCCCCTTTAGGCTGTCTTAAGAATATCTTGTTAGGAGTGTTCTTTTCCCAATGATAAAAATGCTCTATGATAGTTTTGTACTCACCGTTCATTACGACCTATTATTTAGTTTGCCCTAAAATAAAGTTCCTTTTTATTTTATACTAAAGGATATTTGCCAAATCACATATATTTTACCAAATCAATTCTTAAAAATTAATACTTGACATGATACAGATCAAAATTGACATGATTGGTGGTACGCATATATTCCATTGTTCGGCCTGGGTAGTTGTTGGGTATGGTACCATCAGCAGATTTGTACCAGCTTTTGTCTACACTAGCCCAGATCATCTTATTAAGTCGCTTTTGCGTCTTTTCAAAGTAATCGGTCATCACAGAGGTTTTGATATCTAAGGATTTGAACTTGCCTTCCGATAGTGGTTTGATACATTGAGCGATATATCCTGCTTGAGCCTCACTCATGATGATAATCGAATTGTGTCCTAAATTGGTATTGGGACCATACATCATAAAGAAATTTGGGAAACCTGAGGTAGTCATCCCTAAGTAATTGACAGGTCCATGGCTCCAAGCCTCTTTTATCTTCTTTCCTCCAGCTCCCATGATGTCCAAGCCCAAGAAGAACGGGTTGGTCTTAAATCCAGTAGCAAAAATCAATACATCCAAAGAAATCTTAGACGACGTGGTCATGACCATAGAGCCAGACATCCTCTGGATATCGTCAGTGATGAGATGAACTTGCTGTTGATTTAACGCTTGATAGTACGTATCCGAAAACAAAATCCTCTTGGCACCCATAGGGTAATCAGGCGTTAACTTCTCGATTTTATCTGGATCACTGATATGCTCTTTGATATAGTTGATGCTGGCTTTTTGTTGGAACTTCCTTAGCAAAGTGTAGCCTGCTTTCATTAAAAAAAACAAACCTCCCCCCAAGAGCCATAGCTTGAGTCTATACAGTTTCAACAATAACGGAAATCTTCTGACCAAATTCTTTTCCCATTCTTTATACAGCCTGTCTTGCTTTGGCAACATCCAATTAGCCGATCTTTGAAAAACATATAGTTCGCCGGCTTCTTTAGCAATCTCAGGTATGAACTGCACCGCACTGGCCGCATTGCCGATAACACCAACCTTCTTACCACGTAAGTCTATACTATGATCCCACTGTGCTGAGTGAAAATGCGGTATACTTAATGACTCATAACCATTAAACTTAGGCACAGAAGGATGGTGTAACTGACCTAGCGCCATGACTAATGATTGAGCTTGATAGGTCTTTGACCCAGTCGTTGTAACAGTCCAGATATGCGTTGTATCATCCCATCGAGCTGACTCAACCTCATGATTGAATCGAATAAACTTTCTCAAGTCATACTTATCCACTACATGGTTGATATACTTAAGTATCTGTGGTTGCAAAGACCATTTATACTCCCAATCAGGATATGGCTCAAATGAATAACTATATAGCGCTGAGGGGACATCACACTCAGCACCAGGATATGTGTTCTCTCTCCAGGTCCCTCCGACCCTATCCGATTTTTCTAAAATAATGAAATCCTCAATTCCTTTTTCTAACAACTTGATGGCCATGCATAGACCAGAAAACCCCGTACCGACAATTATGGATCGTGCAATCATACTTGGACTAAAGTATTAAATTGATCTTTAGGAATAAAAGAATTCTCTTCCGTCCATGAAAAAACGTTCCTTCTTACTCTTAGTCATTAGTTCATTTATTATCTATCAAGGAGTAATCTTTTATCTAAACAGTGGCGAGACTCAGGCTACTAATGAAGTATGGACTGCATTTGTAGGCCGAGACACTACGGTGGGAATATTACCAGATGCATATGCTAATTATTATACCTATACCTCAGTCAGAACCTCGGACGACATCGGCTTTAAAATAACTGGACTATATCCTGACAGTAGGTATTTTAGCTTTAATGTATATAGTCTCGGTGATAATGCTACTCAAGGATCGATTATAGATCATGAGATAATACCGGACTCAGGGTTTGTCAATCCATTTATTAGTACAGTTGATCGACGCCTTGATCAGAGATATACTATATATATTGCGCCAGACAAAGGGCACCATGAGGAGGCTAAAAACATCTTATACTTTAAGTCCGATGCTCGATTAATCGCTATTGTGCTAAGACTATATGACTATAATCGAGATGATACTGGCGGAGTTCCTCTACCTTATGTTCAAGCCATAGATATAAGTAAGCCTACTGACATAGAGTCTCATTTTATAAAGTTGCCAAGACCATTGGACTTAAGAAAAATCGTTCGTCGCAGAAGCCTACCTGGGATGGTCAAAAGACTCAGCGTGCTGTATGAAACTGAACAAAATATACTAGCAGAAGAGAAATTGGATCAGGCCTATCAGGTTCCGATTCCATTTCACGCCATAGATACCAAAGGTTACATTGAGAATAATGACAACAGATATCTCTTGGCCGGTATTACGAGAGCTGAAAATGAAGTATATGTATTCAAGTTTAAGAGTCCAGACTACGTAAGTGACGTTGATGACATTATAGATTCTCAAGTAAGGTATTGGTCTTTTAATCTGGGCAATGCAGCCTCCTACAACTTCAATGCGATCAAAGATGACGACGCATTAACGGATAGCTTAGGATATGTTACCATAGTATTGGGCGATAAGGATCAGCAAATTCAAGACTTGTGTCTCCAGCGAGGATTCAACTTCATGCACTGGAACATGACCTGGAACAAAGCCCTCATTTTGTTTAGGCATATGCTTGCCGATCCGTCGTTTGAAGCTCAGATAGATGATGTTCCAGCGATAAGTAGTGGGTTATCCGACTTCAAGCAATTGGAAGCGTCCAAATATATGGGCGACTATGCCCCGAGAGGGCTACGAATGTCGACAGAAACATTTATCAATAGATATGAAGCCATACAGTAATCCTAAACTATCAACACTAAGAAAAAATTAAAGATATATCTGGGCAGGAGCAAGATTAACATTAGTTGTCATTTCTAGAGCTGTTTTTTTGACATCGGATTAAACTTGGCACTGAAATTAATGGAGATGGAGGTGGGTTGTTATAAACTTCCCATGCCGTTACGGTGATGATCGGCACCAGAGTATGGTACTACAGACGTGACATCCCATTGTTGAATTTATAAATGTCAAAAGCCCAGAATCTTCATTCTGGGCTCTTTATAATTGATTGTTCAACAAGGTGTTTTTAAGGGTATTATGTGCTGTAACCTTTCATAATTTAAGACGTAGATAGATTCGATAAGTAACTATTAGTTTATGTCAAGAAGGTGACATTTATCATATCTATTAAATTTTTCGTTCGCCTGCAGCAATCCTATAACAAGAACAAAAGATGGGTATCAAGTTAATTCTATAACTAATAGCAATATCACCTAAAGCTCATACCTGTGAATATTCTATGTTGAGCAACATGATTCTGACTATATTATCAGGATTTTTTAGTCCTTGCTTCAACCTTAGTATGCTATATATCATTAATTAGATATGCTCCTAACGAAGTCAAAGGTTCAAATCACTAATGAACAGCTGAGAGAAAAATTTATAGTCTCTCGCAAAAGGTCACGTGATCTCTGCGAGCCATTAAGAGTCGAAGATTATATCCCCCAACCAGTGGCCTTTGCCAGTCCTCCTAAATGGCATTTATCCCACACAACATGGTTCTATGAGGAAATGATACTGAAAGCATTTCATCCTGACTATGAGGAATTTGACTCGATTTACAATTATCTCTTCAACAGTTATTATCAATCTGCTGGACAAAGAATCCAACGAGAACATCGAGGAGCTATAACAAGACCGTCGGTTAATGAGGTCTATGCCTATCGCAGCTATGTGGACGAAAAAATGATTCACCTTATCGAATCAAATGACAACCCAGTTGTAAAAGAATTGATCATATTAGGCATCAATCATGAAGAGCAACATCAAGAGCTATTGATAACAGATCTCAAACATACCTTCTCCTATAATCCAAGCTACCCGGTATATCAGGACCACTTTGATTTGACTGCTGCAATGAACGTAGATGATCAATGGATATCTCTTGAGGCAGGCGTTTATGATATCGGACATCATGGACCAGGGTTTTGTTATGATAATGAACTCGACAGACATCGAGTATTCTTGGAAGACTATCAGATCAGATCCGGCCTAGTAACCAATAGAGAATATATCGAATTTATAGATGCTGGCGGATACCAAGATTTCAAACCGTGGTTGGACGAAGGTTGGTCATGGGTACAATCAGAACAGATCACTGCCCCCCTCTACTGGATCAAGAAGGACGAGCAATGGTATCAATACACTCTGGCAGGACTTAAGAAGGTACAGTCTGATGAGATATTGTGCCATGTCTCCTACTACGAGGCACAGGCATTCGCTCAATGGGCCGGATATCGTCTAACAACGGAGTTCGAATGGGAAGCAGCAGCCTCAAAATTAGCATGGGGCAAACGCTGGGAATGGACCAACTCTGCCTATCTACCCTACCCGGGATTCAAAACAGTTGATGGCGCAATAGGAGAATATAATGGCAAATTCATGATCAATCAAATGGTCCTGCGAGGTGCCTCCACTGCTACTTCTCCTGGACATTCGAGAAGTAGCTATCGGAACTTCTTCCATCCGCATCATCGCTGGCAATACACAGGCATCAGGCTTGCCAAGTAGAACAATCACTATACATAACAATTTTTTATAATTTATTATCAATATACTATAACTCAATGACCGAACAATTCCAACAAGATGTCTTAGATGGCCTAAGTGCTAACCCAAAGTACCTTTCGTCAAAATATTTCTACGATGAGATAGGAGATCGTCTCTTTCAGCAGATCATGGCGATGCCAGAGTACTACTTGACAGACTGTGAGATGGAGATCTTTTCGGAGCAAACTTCTAAGATTATTGACTCCTTTGGTTTTGCCGAGGATCAACGGTTTGACATTATTGAGTTGGGGGCAGGAGATGGTAGTAAGACAATTCATCTACTTCGATACCTATTGGAGCAGCAATACAATTTTCAGTATTTACCAGTCGATATCTCATCCAATGCCTTGGAGATGATCTACAACAATCTCATCCAAGCACTTCCCTCATTGCAGGTCGAAACCATGCAAGGAGAATACTTCAGCGTACTCGAAAAAAGGATGAATACACCTAATCCTAAAGTAGTGCTCTTCATAGGGTCTAACTTAGGCAATTTCGAAGATGATCATGCCAATCAATTTATCTGCTCCATTGCCCAAAAACTCAACTCAGGAGATAAGCTATTATTAGGATTGGATCAGATTAAGTCAAGAGATATCGTACTACCAGCATATAACGATGCAGCAGGCATAACCAAGGCCTTCAACCTCAATCTATTAACTCGAATCAATAGAGAAATGGATGCAGACTTCAATGTAGATGCCTTCGCACATCGCCCCGACTATAGTGAGATCACCGGTTATACTAAAAGTTACTTGGAGAGCTTGGATGATCAGGTCGTTACCATTGGAGCATTGAATCGCAGTTTCACCTTTATACAAGGCGAGATGATCCATACCGAGACCTCTAGAAAGTACAATGATGAACTGCTGGCCGAAATCCTTACCAACACCGGATTAGAAATCACTCATAAGTTTACAGATCAGAGAGGATATTTTGCCGACTATGTGCTGACTAAGGT
>CAZJHC010000045.1:0-4831 GCA_964545645.1 uncultured Saprospiraceae bacterium | reverse complement strand
GAGGAAAGGGCTAAATCACTCAACTACCTCTTAGATCGTTTAGAGCAGCTCTATGCGAACCCCGAGGACACCAGAGTCACACCCCATCTTGATGTCGATGATATCAAACAGGCTGTCAAGAGCATAGATTTTGATAAGCCTGCAAGCTCTATTGAATCTATCAAGACAGTCATAGATGGATTGACCAACTTTATGGTTCACATCACCAATCCTAATTACTACGGACTATATAACCCTCGACCCAATATCGCTGGGATCATGGCCGATATGATCTCTGCCTTCATGAATCCTCAGATGGCAGCATGGAGTCATGCACCCTATGCCGTAGAGATAGAAAATCATCTGATTCAAGAATTCGGTCGGAGATTTGGATACGCAGAATCAGACGGAGTTTTTGCCGCAGGAGGAGCAGAAGCGAACCTGACAGCAGTCCTCTGTGCCCTGAATCATCGTTATGATCGATTTGCTCAAGACGGCATGTTTGGGGTGGAAAAGAGACCTATCATCTATTGCTCTGCAGAGAGTCATCACTCCATCAACAAAGCGGCCAAAACTGTCGGCCTTGGATATGACTCTGTTAAAATGATACCCGTCAGAGCGGATTTAAAAATGGACACTCAGCTATTGAAAGATCAGATTAAATCAGATCTGGTTGAAGGCTATGATCCCTGTATGATTATCGGCACGGCTGCTACAACAGGTACGGGCACCTTTGATCCCCTGGAGGAGTTGGCAGATATTGCTGACCAACAGCAACTTTGGTTTCACGTAGATGCAGCCTATGGTGGAGCAGCTGTATTACACCCAGGGCTGCTACCCTACCTATCAGGTACCGAGCGTTCCCATTCCATCACCTTTGATGCACACAAGAAGATGTCAGTGCCCATGGGCACCAGTCTATTCATCACCTCTGATACAGACATCCTCCATAAGACTTTCCGAATATCAGCAGAATATATGCCCAAGGAAGGGGCTGACTTAGCAATTACAGATCCGTTCACTCATTCCTTACAATGGTCTCGGAGGTTCATTGGACTGAAGCTCTATCTATCCTTGGCAACATTTGGGTGGAAGGGATATGAAGAGGTTCTGCAACATCAATGCAATATGGGTGATCATATGAGAACAGGTTTGATCGATTCAGGGTGGACCATAGAAAATGACACGCCACTGCCGGTGATTTGTTTTACCCATCCAAAACTAAATGACCAGCAACATACTGTCCTACTGCAAGCGATTCTCAAAACTGGTGAGGTTTGGATCTCTCAATATCCCGTCCATGGCAAGACTACCCTAAGAGCCTGCATCACCAATTATGATACTCAGCAAGAGCACGTAGATAAGCTAATCGTTCTAATCAATTCAACATTGAAAACCCTTTTAACATAGGATGCGAAATACTCTTAATCCAATCCTCAATACAGGCATCTACGTCTTTACGACGGAGTCCAATCTGGATCACATTCCAAGATCATTGGCTATCATGGAATTCAAAGAGGCGGAAGGCACCACCCTGATCCTTAAAAAAGAGGACGCCGATCAATTAGGATTGAACTACAACTATGAATGCGCTTGGATTACGATCAATGCGATCACTCAATTGAATGATGTAGGCCTAACGGCCAAGTTTAGTACAGCATTGGCAGCAGCTCATATTAGTTGTAATGTGGTGGCAGGATTCTACCATGATCATATTTTCGTGGATTATCAAAACGGCCAACAAGCCATTGAGCTACTGAAAAGATTGGTATGGTCATAGAACAGACTATAACCATACATAGGGAGCCGTATAGGTGCCAGTTAATTCAAGATATTTCAGGTTTTTCTAAGCCTCAAAATTTCAGTAAAGATCATTTCACGTCGTTTTGAGCGATTATATTTACTGGTGTACTTTATCCTACAAAATCGCCATTGCCCAAAATAAACTACCAATGGAGAATCTGGCAAACTTTGGTTTAACTCAAAACGGGAGGCTCTACAAAGTCTTCTATCTGGATTCCATCATCAAATGGCAACTCTGCATGTGCAGATTCAGGAAGTTGCTCTACTGTCCGCAGTTGTCGTTCTATTGCTCTGGATCGTACGCCTACTTTATCTATCGTATCTGAGGCTTGTCTTAGTTTGGTTTGTACTTTGTCTAAGACACCGCCAAACTTACCAAATTCTGTCTTTACTGAGCTGAGGACTTTCCATACCTCACTGGTACGCTTCTCAATAGCTAAGGATCTAAAACCCATCTGCAAGGAGTTCAGTAGTGCCGCCAGATTAGTAGGTCCTGCAACCATGATTTTGTATTCTCTCTGTAGGTATTGGATGAGACCAGTATTGCGCACGACATCTGCATAGAGTCCTTCTGTAGGTAAGAACAGGATACCAAAATCTGTGGTATGAGGAGGAGCGATATATTTCTCCTTGATGTCTTTGGCCATCAGCTTGATGGTTTGTTCTAACTGTTTGGTAGCAATGCTAATTAAATCCATATCGGCTTGCTCATAGGCTTCTTGCAACCGGTGATATCGATCCATCGGAAACTTAGAATCTATAGGCAGCCATACTGGAGCACCATCCATCTCTTTACCCGGTAGTTTGATAGCGAACTCTACATGACAAGAACTATTGGGGATAGTCGCTACATTAAGCCCATATTGCTCGGGAGTTAATAACTGCTCCAGAATATTACCTAGTTGGATCTCCCCAAGCACACCTCTTGTCTTGACATTAGAAAGGACTTTTTTGAGATCGCCTACCCCATTAGCTAAAGTTTTCATCTCTCCCAGCCCATTCTGCACTTCCATTAACCGTTGACTCACCAATTCAAAAGATTTTCCCAATCGCTCCTCTAAGGTCTTCTGTAGCTTCTCATCGACTGTATGGCGCATCCGTTCTAACTGATTATGATTATCCTTTTGGATGGATTCTAATCTTAGATTTACCTCTTGTCTCATGTCTGCAATTGACTTATCCATGCTCATCCGGAGATCATTCAGGCTTTTGTAGTTAGTCTCATTTAAGTGTACTAATTGATTCTGAAAGCTATGCAAAAGTTTATTCTGGTGATCAGCATACGTGTTGAGCTGATTGGTCATTACCTCCTGATTAGCTCTGAGTGATTGAGACAATTCGATTCGACTATTTGAAAATTCTGTTTTATTTCGATTTTCGTTACGGTTGAAGTGGTCAGTTAGATCGACTAATATCTGACTAAACTGTGTTGAATAATCTTTGGAGCCTTTCAATAAGAAGACCAAAAGATTCAAAATTGCTAATACAATTAATATCAAAAGATAAATCTCGAGGTTCATAGGAACTGATTTTGAACCAAAACTATACGTTACAATGCAGCCAATCTGCATGATTGAATCCTGGATTATTAATGCCCATTGAGATTATAGTGGTCCTATGTATATCCTGCTTAAAAACAAGTAGTCTAACACCATGGTCAGAGATTACTGTTGTATTTTGTTTGGTATCACTAAAATCTACCTCTATACTATGAGATACCTCATAATTCTATTCGGTTTATTACTACCATACATTACAGTGGGCCAAGATGATATGAGTATTGTTCTGATGGATACTGATGATAGTTGGCGAAAGGAAGCTTTTCATTTTCCAAAACCATTTGCCCCAGAGGTGGATTTTGAAGGGATCGCAGATGTAAGATTTACACATGGTTGGTCAGATATGGAGAGTGCGTATTTTTGGTCCTATGCCTTTTCTTGGAAAATAGATCTCACCAATGACCTGAGCGATTCAGAGTTGGAGACGTATCTCCAGTATTATTTTGACGGTCTCATGAAGGTAGTTAACACCGATAAGGAAAAGATTATACCTGTCACCAATGCGTTGATATCGTCCACCCCTATAGATCGAACATCATCCACATATAAAGGTAAGATTAAGCTGTATGACGCCTTCTTCTCTAAAGACATGATAACACTCCATGTAAATGGATCACATCGATACTGTCGTCAATCAGATAAACATGTTTTTATATTCAGACTATCTCCTCAATCTGTAGGAAGTCCTGAATGGGTTCATATCAATAAAGCAGTCTTGGTGGAGAATATCTGTGATCATTGATGATAATAACTATGTTGGTCTAACAGTCATATTGATGGTGCCATTTTAAAAGATTATTTCTTGGCCCAGGTACCTGTAGAACCTATTGAAGGTTGAGAACACTCAAAAGACTTTCAACATCGAAATACCTACTCCCATTCAAACAGATGAATCTCTTATCCAGTTTGGGTCGCCCGTAGATCAAATATGATTGCCATATGTGCTCAATATACCAATCTGGTTCTGGAGAGCTCCCCCACCGCAAGTCCACTTTTTTGCGTTCCAACAACTTACGTTTAGAAACCTCTACCATGATTTTATGATTCATCTTAGAACTTATAGATGAATCATAAAAAGCGAAAAGACCTTCTATGATTACGATATCAAACAGGCTCAGTTGATCGTCGAGTATCGTTTCTAAACGATGCCAATCGATACTATTGGGATGCTCCCAATCTCGCTTATCCCGAATCAATGACAACTCTTGTTCGTCGACTACGTGTTCATCTTGATGTATAACAGATACGGTCTTATGCTGCTCTCGGTAGGCCTCTGCCAAGAGCTTAGCTAATGTACTTTTCCCGGCACGACTTACACCTCCTATTCCGATTAATACACCCATACGATAACTATAGTCAAAATCTGATGAATATGAGCCTTCATATTGAGGATTACTTACGATTTCAAGCTGTATATGGCAATATCAACCGGCTTATGCAAAACTGTTTGGTACGTGTCATGATACATTAAAGATATGTTGAATCATGAA
>CAZJHC010000044.1:0-15470 GCA_964545645.1 uncultured Saprospiraceae bacterium | reverse complement strand
TTGATTGCCATTAACTGTTAATGCGTTGACTGTCTCATCCTCTCTTATTATATTAACGGTCATACTACCCATAGAGGCACCAAACATATGATAGCGAAATACTAATTGAGGATCCACCAATTGAGAAAGATCTAAACACTCGGTTTTTAAAATGGCCGATTTGCCAGGGAAATTTGGATCGCTTGATTCTAAATAATAGTAATTACTACCCTCCGAGGCTGTTGAAGGTCCAGTACTCGATGATGGTGTTGAGCCTGAGCGTTGATTCCAATCTATATCATCATCTTGCTGGTTAGACCAAACTCCAATATTGGTGGACTCAAAATCAATAACATGATCATCTGTCAAAATCGTTGATGATCCACAAAAACTCTCCGGCTCATGGCAAGGTTGGCATACAGATCCTCCACAATCAACATCAGATTCATCCCCATTTTGGATACCATCATCGCAGCTGATGGACTCTTCGATAATCGACAATAAGTCTATAGCCATATCACTTTGCCATCCCTCACCGGTGAGTCCTATAATTTCTATCTGAATTGGTGTGTTTTGATGACTCTCAAGATCAATCGTCGTCTCATACCATTGATCCCCTTGATTGCCGTTAACTGTTAATACATTGAGTGTTTCATACTCTTTTAAGATATTGATAATCATGGTACCCATTGTTGCTCCATACATATGATATCGAAACAAAAATTTAGGCTTAGTGAGTTGAGATAAATCCAAACATTCGGTTTTTAGGATGGCCGATTTGTTAGGAAAGTTTGGATCGCTTGCTTCTATATAATAATAATTACTACCATCAGAGGCTGATGAAGGTCCAGTGCTTGCTGATGGTGTTGAGCCTGAGCGTCGAACCCAATCCATATGATCACCTTGCTGGTTAGACCATATTCCAAGATTAGTTGACTCAAAATCAATGACATGATCATCTGCCAGAATCGTTGATGATTCACAAAAATCTTCAGGCTCGGGAGGTGGCGGAGTAATAGTAGAACATGATGATAAAAAATTCTGTGCTGCAAATAGGTACTCATCATAAATATGATTGCCTACCTCACTTCCAAAACCTGTAGTAAATGAAATACCTGGTCTGCCAAAAAAATGGCAATAACTCATAATGGTTCCTTGTCCTGACGGGAATCCAGGATCGACACATCCACCCTCAGTGTCCACGCATCCATCGATGGCAGCATTTTCATTTGGACCCCAGACACATGCTTGTGTATGAGGAGAACCCATGTTGTGCCCCATCTCATGAGCGAGCACATTAACTGTCCACGAATAGGATGGGACGCTCGAGTAGTTAAGGGACGTCTGGCTCACTGCAAATGGATTATTCGTCCCTATGGTTGTAGCTTTGCAAGGCTGACCAAAGGCTCTACATGAGACATAGGCTATACCACTAAAACTATTAGAATTCTTGGCTGAGATCAGGTGGACCAAGTCGGCGCCTTTTTGAGCAGGATCCACAACCGCTTGGATTCTACTTAAGGCGGTCCCTACATTGGAATCGGCACCATAGACATCTTGTGTATTCCAGACCTTGACAGATGAGACTTCAACAGGGATACCAACGCTCGAGCCACTATATAGCTGCTCATAGAGCAAGGCTACTTGAGCAAAAGAGCTGAGGGCAAAATTTTCGGCAGAGGTCACACTCTGACCAAAATTATTATAGCTGGCGTGATCTACCTCAATATACACTTTGACACACTCTCCAGCCTTCTCCAATCGCACTTTCCCTTCAGGAATACTGTGCTCAAAAGGTTTCATGGTAGCGGCTCCTGTAAGACAATCGAAAGGGATTTCACCCAACGCTTCGTCATTATATAATATATACTCCTCGCTTGATTCTATCTGTCCCAAATTATAAGCCCCATAGGAGTCAAAAATGAGCACTCGTACATCATCATCAGTAATAGTCATCTGTACCATAGACTGTGGATCATCTGCAACTACTCCTTTATAGAAAGATACTTTAGACGCTGCTTTCTTTTGATCAGAGCTGGTGGTTAGTGTATATCCTGCTGATCTTATATCGTATGGATAGAGCTTGAGTACTATTCTCTTATCTGCCGAGACAGGTATATTGATTTGATAATCTTGTTTTTTATGGAGCGTATTGATCCATTTATCATTAAGACTCAACTTGACTCCGTCTACTGGGAGGTCAGACTTGTCCGTTGATACTGCAAAAAGATCCACCTCAGGCAAATTAGATTTATTGAAAATCTGTGCCCCTACAGAACTGGGGCTGGCAGTTAAATCTGCAGGAATATCTAATAAAACACGCTCTACTAAACCTTGTGAAAAAGTAAAACTGTATATGAGCAAGAAGCTCAAAAGTAGTGTTGATCTAGTCATTAAATGGTCTCGAGTTTGGTATAATCTAATAAAACGACACTTTAGGGTAGACTTCACCCTAACTGGATTATCATGGGAAGGGAATACAGAAAAGTTAAACTATACTTAACTGCTTACTTTGACAATGATATAGACAAGGTTCACATAAATCTAAAGGGTAAACCCCACATCTTGCAGAATGCAATGCAGACGACAGTTTGTCAAAATGAGGGTATTTTTTTTGAAGTTGATTAATTTATATATATAATCGCATGATTATGAGATGGTTCATTGCAATATTCTTGTTTTCGTCTAAAATGTGCTTTAGTCAAAGTAATGGCTATAAAACCGATTTTGTTAGGTACCTCAACGAAGATGGGATCAGCTACAAAGACTATACTAAGGTGATCTCCAAGCGAGCCACGAGTTGGCATTATGTACCCAAGGGCAAAACTCCTGAAGAGGTGTTTAGTTTTACCTCGCCAAGAGATTATGAGTTCCGAGCCCTACTCGATGAACGGTATAACCAAATCTGGTTTAATAATGGCAACTTCTCACTGATACGAGAGGATACCATGAGTAGTGCCAACTTGATTATAAAGGATGATCGTTACATATTCCAAAATGACTATAAGAGCAGTAGGGAGGGGTACTATGGATTTAGTGCTGCTGTACCCGAAGGGTTTGATGAGGTTAATTATGTGTGGGTGTTCCCAGAGAAATTCGAAGTTTTGTCTTTTGATGCTAATATCCCAGGCATATGGAAGTTAATAGACAATACCCTCTCTTATACTGCTGAGAAAGTAAACAATATACTTTTTCGGATAGAGTACAGAATAAAAGACAAAATGCCCTTAGAATTAAAGAATCGTTCTGTAATGCTCAAGGATTCGCTCACTGTCTCCAACAAGATCATCTCGATAGATATCTGGGATGATAGTAAGATCGACAATGACATTATATCTCTCAAGGTCAATGATGAATGGCTGGTACAATATCTCGAAGCAAAGCAAGAGAAAATTACCTTTAAATATGTCCTGAGACAACCCGAAAACTATATCATCCTACGTGCTGATAATGTCGGTGAGATTCCTCCCAATACAACAGCTATAAGAATCGATGACGGCAAAAGTCAATATATGGTCGTCCTTAACTCAGACCTCGGCAATAGCGAAGCCATAAAAATTACACTCTCACAGGATTAGTCCTCTGCGCAATCGCCAGTATCAATAGTCAAAGATGATCCTGACGATACACTAAAACCTTGATTAAGCTCGACAGAATTATTCGCTCTATAATATATGGGAATTCCGGTCGTAACATCAACAGAGCCTGGAGTTGCGGATTCTAATAATGTAGATTTTGTAATTATTATTGAGTTGACATTTGTACCATCAATGGTATTTTCTGTTGATGTGGTACAATCATAATTACAAGGGCCTGCAATATCAGCATTAGCTACATAGTTATTCGCAAACACTTCCATGCATCCAGTGATGCAAGCTGGACAAGGGCCCCCGCAGTCTATAGCCATCTCACCTTGGTTTTGAATACCATCCATACACATAGGACATGGATCACAATCAGGCCCACCACAGTCTACATCAGTTTCATTGCCATTCTGAATCCCGTCATTGCAACTGTTTACCTCAGTTATTTCATAGGTCAATTCATAAAGTTGAGCCTTATTCTGTGCTCCAGATACTCTGAGGTAATAAGTGTTAGGTCCATTTGGCAGGTCTTGATTGATCAACTGTTCTGTTCCGCCCAATCCATTGTTATTAATTGTAACAATGACAGATCCTGCACTGTTTAATAATTCCAATGTTAGATTGCTCTCGTTTTGAGGATTAAAGTTTGTTCCTGCCTGACAAGAGCCGTTAGAATTCTGAAATCCCGCTAAATAAGTACTCCCGATTGGAACTAAGTCCACATCTATTTCTGCATTTACTGTAGTAGCAAATTTATAATAGTCGTCATCACTATTGTCATCAATACTGACATCTTCTATCATCGCACTGCTGCCACTCATTAATGTGCCAAGATCGGTGGCAGTACTAGTATTATCATTGGGCTCGAGGTTATCACCATATCCTCGATTAGCACCTAATATATCATCAAACTGAGGTCCATCAAACATTGATGAGATAAATGGCTCCATCAATTTAGTTTGTTCTATAGGACAACTGTGCCCTAGTCCTAATCCATGCCCATGCTCATGTGACAGGGTATTTCTTAATGATAGTGAATTATCAGCTTGATCCCCAAATAGATTAGTATTGTCAGTATCAATGACCATATCTCCTCCATTTGGGAAAAAATTATAAGCTAACACGTTAGAACCCGACTGTCCATCTATAGAATGTCCAGCTATCCTAATATCTCCTCTAACACCTATAACTCCAGGTTGAATAGAAGCAAATAGGTCCCCATCAATCAAAACAGTTCCCCATATGGAGCCATCATCATTAGGTTCATAGATATAGCTAAAACCTGTCAGTTCCGACCATCGATCAAATATGTCTTCGAAAAATACAAACCAAGCCCTCTGTGTTAGATCACTTCCTCCAGTGCTATTAGTATCATAAAGATCATCTAACATGGCTATCAGATCACTGTCAGAGGTAGGTTCCCCATTATAGCCAAATATACTCGTACCATCAGGTGTAAAGCTCCAGGTCAATGTCGTCGGATCCCCTTGTACTAATCCTCCACCATCAGTGGCAGTGGTTGACCATCTAGAGAGGTCATTAAAAGCGAACTTATTATTGTTCTTCCCAATTATTCTATCCAAACTATGATTAAAGACCTCTGGATATTTTTTGATCATTACATCTTGAGGATTGTTCTTTGAGGTTCCTTCATCGGCCCAACAAGCTGAGAATGTATGGAGTAAACCAAAGTTCAGTGGATCTAATTTGTGATCTACTATTCTTTGTTGGTCTGTGATAAGGCATGCATACTCCTCGGAGTTGAGAATCTCATTTTTGAGATCAATGAAATCACTGTTATACTGATCACTATCTATACTAGGGTTGTTTTGAGATATGACAGTAAAGAATAGAGCCACATTTAATAGTATTAGTCGTTTCATAGTAATTTTTTAATTCTTGTAAACTCAATGTTCTCAGAAAGGCTTAAAGTGACGAACAGTTCTCCTCCTCCATTTAATATCCATGTCTCTATTCCGTTATTTTGTGCAATTCGTGCCGCTTCGATTTTGGATCTCATTCCTCCACTGCCTTGGGCTGATTTGGTATTTGAGATATATTTTTCTATATCGTTGAGGTCCCTAATCTCTTTTATTATCTCAGCGTCGGGATCTACTTTTGGATCTGCGGTGTATACTCCATTGGTGTCAGTTGCTAAAATTAATAAATCTGCATCTAATAGACTGGCCGTTAATGCCGCCAACTTATCATTATCTCCAAATTTGATCTCATCTGTCGCCACGGTATCATTTTCATTGATGATGGGGACAAATTGATTTTTTAGTAGAGTTTCAATGGTACCTTTTATATTGATACGAGATTCTTCATTATTAAAGTCGTAATAGGTCAGCAGGCACTGGGCTATTTGCAATTCATAATCTCTGAATATCTCTTGATAGATCCTCATCAGTTGCAACTGACCTATAGAGGCCAGGGCTTGCTTGATCTGCACATCATTGCCATTCTCAATATTAGAAAACTGCCTTGCTGCTGCAATGGCACCGGAGGTTACCAAGATAATGTCATAGTCCTTTTGGAGCTCCTTTATCTGAGCCGCAATATCTTCTATTTTCCCTCGACTGATTCTTTCAGAGCCTTTTGTCAAGGTCGATGTTCCTATTTTTAATACGATTCTTTTCAATGTTAAGCTACTCTCTTATCTGTCCACTGCCAAAAACGTACCATTTATTGGTCACGAGTTGATGTAAGCCCAGTGGACCCCTATGATGGAGCTTGTCCGTACTGATGGCCAGCTCGGCCCCGATACCCATCTGTCCTCCATCTGTAAACCGTGTAGAGGCATTATGATATACGGCTGCAGCATCTATAGTATCCATAAAGTGTTGTGCGGTTTCGTCAGACTGTGTTATGATACTGACGGAGTGTCCGCCGGAGTATCGGTTGATGAGCTCGATGGCTTGAGACTCGTCATCAGTCAGCCCGAAGGCGATCTTCATCGCTAGAAACTCCTCGTACCATATATCTTCATTTTGTATTGTTTTGGAGTTGGTGTCTCCGATTTTAGTCAATTCATCAGTGACAAGGACCTCTACATCATGATTATTAAGAACACCCATAATGATAGTTACGAATTCCTTAAGATTAGGCAGATTGCGATCGATCAGTACTTTGTCCAAAGCATTGCAAGCAGATATCTTTTGAATCTTAGACTGTAGTATGATATCTGCGGCCATCCCGATATCGGCATCTCGATGGATATAGATAAAATTATTACCTCTACCACTTATTAATACTGGGCACGAGGCGTGCTTCTTCACAAAAGATATCAACCCTTCTCCCCCCCGAGGTACAATGAGATCGATAAATATAGGAGGATTTTTTAGATACTCCTGAGTCTCAGATCTTTGTAAGTCCAGGAGCGTTATCCAAGATCTATCTAATCCTTCTCTCGACAGTGCTTTGTGCCACAGGTCTCCCAATATTCTGTTGGAGTGCTTTGCCTCTTTGCCACCTTTTAGGAGGATCTTGTTATTAGATTTAAATGCTACTACAGCTGCCTCTATGGTCACATCGGGACGAGACTCATAGATAATCATTATGGTCCCAAATGGTGCCGTCTTATTGAGTACCTGCATGCCATTGTCATGAGTCCAATCGTATTTTATACGGCCTATAGGGTCACGATCATTTCTGATATCTGTAACTGCTTTTATCATACCATCTATTTTGTGATGGTCGACGATTAGCCGATCATACATAGCTCTATCATCAGGATTATATGCATCGAGATCTTTGCGATTTTCTGATATGATCTCTTGTCGAGAATGATCAATCAAATCGCACATATGGTCCAGAACCGAGTTCCTCAAGTCTATAGATAACAACTGCATAGCTAGCGTATTGATAAAAAAAGAATGTAAGTTATCTTAAATTGATCTTTAATAGATACCTTGGTTAAACTAGTGATAATTAATTTTCCAATGTATGGACTATCGCATCTGGTACAAGGATGGCAGGTACATTTCTTATAATGACCATCAGATTTTTGTAAAGGAATATCCTAATGAAGGAAAGCCCAAAATAGTATTCTTGCATGGGTTTCCAACGAGTTCATATGATTGGTATAAAATGTGGCCAGAGCTGCATCAGTATTATCATTTGATAGCATTAGATTTTATAGGCTTTGGATACTCCAGCAAGCCTTACCCCTACGATTATACTATCGAAGAACAAAGTGATATAGTCGATCATGTGTTAGTCCAGATGGGTGTTGGGTCATGTTATGTGATAGCGCATGATTATGCTGTCAGTGTTGCTCAAGAATTGTTAGATCGTAGGCTTAGACCAAATACGTTAGCTGAGTTAAAAAAAGTGATCTTGCTCAATGGAGGATTATTCCCTGAAACGCATATGGCACGTCCGATTCAAAAACTCTTACTCAGCTCTTTGGGAAAATGGGCCAATAAGTTATTAGGCAAGAGTACCTTGGAGAAAAATCTGGTAAAGGTGTTCGGACCTAATACTCCTCCCAGCCCAAAAGAAATAGATGCTTTCTGGGATCTGATCAATCATAATAATGGTAAGAGGTGTTTTTCTCGTACGATTCATTATATGAGCGATCGCATCCGCAATAGGGATCGATGGCTCTACGCTCTTCAGAATACTAAGATTCCGATATTACTTATCAATGGCCCCGAAGATCCAGTGTCAGGACGGCATATGGTCGAACGATATATAGAATTAATCCCAAATCCTAAGTATGTGTTTTTGGAAGATATCGGTCATTATCCCAATGTTGAAGCACCAGAAGCTGTCAATATTGAAATTCTAAAATTTTTCAGCAGCTAGTCTTTTAACGATTCATATCACTCGTTAGCTTCTTGTCTTTATTTGAGCAATTCTTCAATCTGTTTGTTATTTCTTCTTTGAGCATAAACTAATGCCGTATCACCGTTCTTATCTTTGCGATTCTTTTCAACCAATTTGTGTTCCAATAAGTAGTTTACGATTTCAATATAGTTTTCTCTGGCCGCGAAGTGTAGCAATGTTCTTCCGTTATCACAAGTTTCACCTATTTTAAAATTTTGATCAATTAATAGCTCGAGCATTTCTATTGATTCTACACCATGAATTGGGAGACAACCCATATTTCGATTTGTATCTCTTTGAATTTTGTTTGCTCCATTATCTATTAGAAATTTGGTCAGTTCTATGTTATTAGTTGAAATAGAGTATGATAAAAATGAGCCATTATCTTGATCAGCTCCATTAATATTTGCCCCTTTAGATAAAAGCAATTTTGTTAATTCAACGCCATTTTCTTCACAAAAAGCCAAGTTGACAATTACCTCATCCGCTTCATCACATTTAAATCTTGGGTTAGCTCCCCTATTTAGTAGTTCGGTGGTGAGTTCTTTATCACATTCATCTGTTGAAAGACAGAGTAAGTGACTTAAAGTAATTTGCTCAATATCAAAATCCTCAACGTCAAGTTCATACTTAAGCAACTCAATTCCTTCAAACCAGGCAAGCATTCCGTCTTTTATTTCATAACTAGTTTCTTCAGTTTTGAGATTGTTCGCATTTGAGTCTTTCTGAGCTTTTGAAGAGCCACTGGCTGCTAATAAAGTCAGAAGTAAAATTGTGTTTTTCATTTATTTTCTATTTGTTGGAAGCTAACTACTATGTAATACCTACTTATACTTAAACCAAACCTCACTGGCTCCATCATTATGGGCTGATATAACATAGTTAAACTCTGCGCACTGAGATAATAAGTGATCAACTTCCATCTTTAGTTGTCCTGTGCCCCTACCATGTATTATAAGGATGGAATTTAGCCTGCGGATGATTGCCTTGTTGATAAATTCTCTGCACCTCTGAACTTGATGATTTAGGATGATCTGTGGGGCTTCATTTTGCAATGATGGATTTAAGGATTCTATGTGCAAATCGATTTCTCTGGTGTTATCCATGATAGTTATGAGCTCTGATTGGGGCAGAGGTATCAACTCTAATGGTTGCACCTTTTGGGCATCTTGATAATATTCAATATTTTCCTGAGTCGATAGGACTACTTTTACTCCACAGCGTACTCTCGCCTTACCAGATTGAGACTGGCCGATATAGGTTCCAATACGCCCCGACGACTTCAGTCTCACTCTATCTCCTATCCATAGGTCATCTAAGTTCATACACTTACTCTTTCTTCAACAAAAAGGTAGATAAGATAATAATCAATCCACCTATATAAGTGTTCATACTTAGTTCCTCGTCAAGTACAATTATCCCAAGAACAATCGCACTGACTATCTCCAGATACATGATCATAGAGTGTGTAGAGGCCTTGAGATGTCGTAATCCATGAAAAAATAAATGATACGCTAACACCCCGACAAAGAGGCCATGAGCACCTGCAAGGGACCAATCTCCCGAAGTAGGAGCATCATTGACCATAAAAAATGGCAAAAAGAACAATGTTGGCACAAAATTCTGATAGAGAATCATCTCCTGCAAGGAGTAATCAGCAGAAACTTTTTTGAAATAAATCATCATCAGAGCAAACAAAACAGCGCAGGTCAAACCCGCCAGGATGCCGTTGATATCGTCGCTACCAAAACTGATATCTTTATCTATTTGAGCGATGATCAATCCTACAAACGACATCAGCAGTAAAAGGCCCTGTCTCTTGGTAATTATTTCCGATAAAAACACTCTACCAAATATGGTCGCAAAAATAGGCCAGGTATACAAGATAATCACCGCATTGCCTACCGAAGTAAACAAGTATGTCAGAAAGAAACAGTAAATCCTGCCAATATTGAGTAGGGACACCGTACCAAAAAAAGTCCAACTCCGGCTAAAGAATGATTGACCCTTATATAACACATAGGTACCCATGAGTAGCGACGGAATAGCCGTCCTAATAAAGGCCATAGATGTAGCGGGAATGGTCATATTCTTGATCAAGACCCCACTCAGCCCAGTGATAATCGCCCCTAATGCTACTGATGCAAATGCTCTTTGATTCATGAAAGCGCAAAACTACATCTTATCCTTAGAGCGATATCAACTCTATAGCTTTTTCGAGCATGACGTCTTGACCTGCATGTAGATCTTCTATGGTATTCTCAATTGATATGTCTGGAGCTACTCCCAGCTCGATCGACGTTCCATGGGCATCAATATAGTCACTCACAGATACTGCCAGCACCCACCCCGTGGATAATTGATAGCCTGTGTTGCCTCCAGCGCCACCTCCGGTATCTTGACCTAGAACTGTAATAGCCGGAACCTCCTTGGCCATAGCAGCGAAGTAGCTAGTAGCGCTATATCCTCGACGATTGATAATCATAGTAACAGGAAGATCAAAGAGGAATCCATCTTCACTTGGTTCGCTATATATCTGGAGTAACTCAGTCTTATCTTCATGTCCTGGGCCTGACTTTTCGACATAGGCACCTAATAAAATCGACTCATCAGTAAAATTGCCTAATAAGGCAGGTATAGGATCACTGTCTCCTCCCCCGTTGTCTCTTACATCTATTACCAATCCTTTAGCTCCAGCAGCTTTCATATCACGGACTATGCGATCAAATCCACTATATTGGGACATGGCTTGGAAATAAATATATCCAATCTGATCGGGCAACCAACCATAGTAAAGAGCACCACTCCTATTGAGGGTATCAACGATATAGTTGTCCAAGACATCATCAATCGAAAAGTGGACCTCATAACCCTCCGTATTATCGAATCTGGTGTGGTTTAATCCTGGACCATTAAGCCAACAATGAGCATCTCTTAGTGCCAATAGGGATTGATCGCAAATAGCAAACAGCTCCTCATGAGTCGTGTGCTCATCGATCTGGCTGATAGCCTCACTCTTAACCTGAACCCAGTCGACCTCCTTAAGGTCAAAAAACATATAATGCTCATCTATGTAGGTCCAAAATTCATCATAAATGCTAATGGCATCAATCTCATCTTGGGTTGTATGTAAGTAAGAGGAACAAGAACAAAAAGCGAACAAAAAGCTAATTATTAAAAGGAATGAATATCTCATGATTCTTGATTTTTAAATTTTAGGATTTACTAATAGATGTAACTAGCTGATACGGACACGGTATTATTGAGAAAAGACATGGGCTTCTGATCGTTATAGTTGACATAATCCATGGTACTAACTATGCCCATCTTAATTTTTGAACCTATTAGATAATAGATTCCTAATCTGACCTTAATAGACTGATATTTGTCTATAGTTCTTATCGTTCCGCTGGTAAGAAGCCTCGAAGCCATGCCTTCACGAGTAGGTGCGAACACACCTGATTCCAAAAAGTCTTCTGGATATGGATGTGCATATCCAGGTCTAATGACATAGTTGATTAAACTGGCATGTACATCACTCGTGATGGACCAGTTACTACCCTCACCACCTATGTTTCTATCTACAGATACAGATGGACCCAGCGAGGCCGCCATCGTATAACTAATCGGAGCATTATTAAAATGACCTGATCTAATAGCGGGAAAAGTCAGTAATGTTGAAAAATTAATATGGCCACCAAACCATCCAAAACTTGTCTTTCGCTGTAGTGAGTAATAAAAATCTGGGCGATGCATTCTATAATCCAAGATCCTTCCAGGCTCAACCTTAGATTTCAGAGTATAATTCAAAACAAAGTCTTGCCTTAAGTTTTCGGTATAGATCCTCGAGTAAAACCCAAATGTTGGTGCGTTGAAAGACTTAACATTAGCGGCATATCTACTTTCGAATGAACGAATTTTGGAAAAGCCAAAAGTCAGGCCTATTTCCCTTTGTCTATTTGAGTTTTCTTGAGCAACAAGAAAGTACGACCCTGCTATTAAGACAGCAATAGTGAGAATGGTTTGTTTTATATAATACTTCATATCGGATGTGTTTATGATCCAAATATGAAGTCTATTTCAACGTTTTTTTGAATACAGTGGTCAGTGGCACTTATCTGTGGCAAATGGTAAGTTGACCATTCACCCAGCAGCATGACCATTCACCTCAAAACGTTTGATATTCAATTAGTTACAAACCTTTTTGGGTGCTATCGTTTTTATAAAATCATAGTGAGACCTTGATACTGGAACTGATTTGGAGGATTCACTAAGTATTAATTTTGCACTATTCTTGTTGCCTATGAGATCGTGGATAACTTTAGTATTGATGATGTAAGATCTATGGCATTGATAGAATATAGTATTATCCAATTGTTGGCTAATAAGCTTCAAAGTACTCCTGATCATGTGACGCTGTTCTTTGTCTCCATCAAATAGATGGATAATTACATAATTATCATCGGCTTTTATAAATCTAAGAGCGTCTAAGCTTGTCTCTATTGATTCATTTTTGCCAGTTCCTCTCAACGTCACCTTGCCAAGAGTAGCTGTACTGGAGCTAATCGTCATAGTGGAGCGAATCACTCCTCGGTACTCATAAAATAAATAGATGAATACAGCAAGTGTAGGCAAAAAGCTCACCGCCATCGCCACCTCTAAGAATCCTAGCATCCTGCTTAAATTGAAGCCTATCTCAAATACCAAACTATAATATACGTAAGTGGCCAGCATGCTTATAATCAAACAGATGAATAGATCTATCGTCTCATACATTATATTCCATCGAGACTCTCGATTCTTATTGATGGCATATAAGGAGAGTACATAATATAATGCAACTGTAGAAGCCGAGGTGATGCCATAACCCATCAATATCAGTGTCTTGTATGGATGTACAAATTGATCAGTGCCAAAAGGCTCAAAAACGATAAGAATAAATGAAATACAAGCCCCGATGATGAGACCTACAACGACATAGGTTCTTAATGAAGGTCTCGGAAAAGGTGTCCATAACATAAGACATAAAATTAGGACAAAGAATCCGACATGTTGCTACTTTAGAGAATTCAAACACTTAAACCTTAATCCGCTTGATTATGCTCGATCAACTATCACATTCTCGTCCACTAGTATTGACCATTCTGATAGGCGTTCTTTTGGTACCATTAGTCATACTGCTCAACTCTTATAGCCCTCCCGTTGACAAAGCTCCCGAGGGATACAATAGCGTTATCATCGCTTTTGAATTTGCCTCCAATGATCAAGAGTTGCTCGAGGTTTTGAGTCCTCTTTCTTTAAAAGAAGTAAATGGTTTAGACACACTCAACAAAATGGATTTTGTCTTTATGCTGTTGTATGGGGCGTTTTTGTTAAGCATTGTGATCAAATTTAAGGGCTTACATCAGCATCCTTGGCTCAAGTATGCTGCCGGCATAATTTTTCTGATTGTTGCTGCGGATTTTTTAGAAAACTTACAGCTGCTCAAGCTCACTGAAGCATACAAAGCCGGAGCATCAAGCTATATCGACATCATCAATCAGCTCGTGGTGTTCACTTGGCTCAAATGGATATTATTGGCCTTAGTAATCGGCATGATAGGGACTTCTCTTATATTGGCCAATCGATATAAGTGGGTAGGGTATGCTCTGTTCATACCGATAGTGTTGGGAGTTTCTGCGATCTCCATCCAGACTCCGATGATAGAAGACACCTTTGGCACCAGCATCTTTATGTGCTTTATGATCATCTGGTTACTTAGTATCTTTTACAAACGCACTACTGCCTAATATGACCCGAGTAGTTTGCCTATTAGCTCTGCTCTAGAACTGACGTCCATCTTAATATAGATATTCTTAACATGATACCGTATCGTGTTAATAGATAGGTGCAAGCCATCTGCTACCTCTTGATAAGACTTTCCATGGTATAGTAATTCACAGATTTTAGATTCTTTATCGGTCAGTTGATCCAAGATTGAAAAATCTATCGATCCCGTATGTTGTGCACTATGGTTAGATAGTGCCAAGGAAAGTGTTGTCAGCAGGGTTGCTTCTTGAAAAGGCTTAACCAAATATCCATAAGGTCCTTGCTCCTGAGCCGCCTGCAGCGTCGCCTGGTCTGAAAAAGAAGTTAGGAATATATAAGGTAGATGATACTTGCTATGGATCACCTGGGCTACATCGATGCCCGATTGTCCCGAACCTAAGTGTATATCCAGTATGACGATATCTATGCCTCCTTTGGATAGTCGATCTATGGCCTTGGTAGCTTTATGACACACGGCAACAACCTTGTAATCATGCTGCTGCAATATAATCGAGATGTCATGAGAGATGATTGGATCATCTTCTACGATAAGCACAGATGCTGGCATAGTTAAGAGGATTCACTATTAAAAGCAATCATCCAATTAATCCCAAACTGATCCATACACGTACCAAAATAAGACTCCCAAAAGGTCATTTGCATAGGCATGGTCACTTTCCCATTCATGGATAAACGCTCATGTAGTTGATCGGCATGGGCTCGATTATCAGCTGTGAGCGAAATGGCAAAATTATCGCCAACGCTCATAGGAGGACCAAATCCATCCGCTCTATCAGCGCCTTGAATGATCGTATCCTCGCTAAGTGTCAACGTGTTATGCATGATCATGTCCTTGGCCTCTTCAGGTATGGGTGGGAAGTCAGGATTAAGGGGCATATCACTATATCGGCTCCTCATAGTAATCGATCCACCTAAAACAGACTGATAAAAATCAAACGCTTCTTCGCATTGGCCAGAGAAATACAAATAGATGGATGGGGATTTCATAAGCTTTGTTTTTGTAAAAATAGTTCATTGTACAGCCGATATTCATTTATTCTTTCTCGTCAAGACGATAAAAGTCTCATCGACATATAAATTTCATGTCTCAACTTAAAAGCTATTAACTATCAATTTTTTCATATTCATTTATCCTCAAGGAGACGGTCAATCCATCATCACTGGTCATTACTATATCGGCCTCGAGCTTATTAGCAAATGCTTGTATCAAGCCACTACCAAAGCCCTTATCCTTATCGAAATTACTGA